>JBAUJD010000468.1:0-3568 GCA_049683515.1 Thermosynechococcaceae cyanobacterium
CACCTTAGCTGCACCCAATGTGGCGGCGGAACCGGCCATATCCATCTTCATGGTTTCGATACCGCTGCCGCTTACTTTGAGATTAAGTCCCCCTGAATCGAAGGTGACGCCTTTGCCGATAATGGCAAGCTTTCGTTTCGCCCCCCCGGACGGGATGTAGGTGAGGTGGATAAATTTGGGGGGCAACTCAGAGGCTTTAGACACGCCTAAGAATGCGCCCATCCCCAGATCTTCGCACTCTCTTTGGCCCAACACTTCAATGAGTAACCCGTGCTCAGTTGCGATCGCACTCGCAGTTTCAGCTAAAGCAGCCGGAGTGACCACATTGGCGGGGGCGGCAACGAGTTCACGGGCCAAAATCACACCCTGACAGACTTGGTGGGCTGTTTTGATGGCATCAGGCTGGGGGCCAATCCCTAATAATTCAACCTGCTCAGGGATGCTGTGGGTCTGGCCGTTCTCAGGTTCTGACTTAAAGCGGTTATCTTGATGCAGAGTGAGGCCAATGCCTTCGGCCATGGCTTGAGCCGATTGGGCGGCATCCTGATTCCAGACGGGCAAATGAATGCCGACGGTTTTGCACTTTTGTTTCTGTACGGTACGGGCAATGCCAGATGCGGCTAGTCGCAGGCTATCAAGGGTAAAGTTTTCTGCTTTACCAAGGCCCACCAAGACGATATATTTCACAGCGCTAGTACCTGCAATCCTAGTCCAAGTGGTCTCTCCAGATTTGCCTTTGAACTCTGAGGTTTCTACTAACTCCTGCAGCAAACTGTGGCGGTCGGGGTCTCCGTTAAACGCCTGCAAGTCAACGCCATCCTCGAAAAAGCCTAATCCCAGACAGTCGCCAGACCAGTGCAGGGGATTTGTATCATTGGCTTGAATTTTCATGCTGCTATGTGTCGTTAGAGTAGAACGCTGCGAGGGCCGCAACGCCTATGATAACGGAGTTTACCCCTAGACATCTATCATTTTTTAGATACCGCTGCTAATCAGATTGGGACTGATAAATGCGATCGCAAGTAACACCCCACTGACAAACTGCAGATTGACAGCAAAGAACTTACAGTTACTGACCCGCTCCGGCTGATCGTGGAAGCGCTGCACATGCCGAACAAGCTGAATCGCAAAAGGAGTACTTGCAAACACCAGCAAAGCCCAGGGCGAAAAAAGCCCCACACTAATCCAAAGTAATGTCAGTAGATAAAAACTAGCGGTGGCCCACCCTAGAACATTGGCTCCCAGAGCCGTCCCTAAGCGCACCAGGGGAGATCGCTTCCCGGCGGCCAGATCGTCTTTGACTTGATGGAAATGAGAGCAGAATAAAATAATCGAAGTACTAATGCCAATCAGCGTTCCTACCGCAAGTCCCAAGGTCGAAAAGATCTGAGTCTGGGAGTAATAAGCTGCAGCAATCGCAAGAGGGCCAAAGGTCACAAAGCAAATCGGTTCGCCTAACCCTTGATAGCCTAATCGGAACGGTGGGCCTTGGTAGGTGTAGCCCAACGCACAGCACAGCAAAATAATGCCCAGAATGGTGGGGTCTTGCTGGAGGATTGCGATCGCAACTACCCCCAGCACTCCCAGCACCAGAAATAGATTGGCGATCCAAAACACAAGGGACTGATTGCCGGTCAGATTTACCACCGAGTGAGCCTTATTTTTATCAATGCCGGTATCAGCATCAAAGACATCGTTGGTGAGGTTCAACCAAGCAATGATCAAAATGGCTGAACCGAGAAACGTCAAATAAATGCCCAGATCAAACTGCTGTGTTTCGCCAAAGGCCACCGCAGTTCCCACCGAAATTGGAATCACTGCCACCGTATACATGGGGGGCTTAATCGCCGCCATCCACTGCTTGAATTTAGGCTTGACCGCAGCTTCTTGCATCGCTAGTTCCCCTCTGGCTTAGTAACGACCAACACGCCCATCATGCCACCGGCGATGGGGTAGTGAATCGCATTGAAGCCTGCATCCATCGAGAGCTTGACCTGCTGCTCTCCGTTAGGGAAGCGCTCTAGGCTCGGCATAATGTAGGCGTATTCATCGGTGAGGCCATAGCGCTCAGCCACCGGCACCACCACAGACTGCAGATAAAACGCCTGAAAGGCTTGTAACAGAGGCGTGCTGGGCTGGTGAAAATCTAGAATAGCAGCACGCGCCCCCGGCTTAAGCACTCGAAATATTTCCTGCAGACATTGGGGAATATTCGTGACGTTCCGCAGGCCGTAGCCCATCGTGGCGCAGTCAAAGGACGCATCGACAAAGGGGAGATGGAGGGCATCACCTTGCACCCAGTCGATATTGCTCTGTAGAGTCACGCTAGATTTTTTTTGAGCCACAGCCAAGAGTTCACTCGAAAAATCAGTCCCAATCATTTCTCCGTCAGGAGCGATACGTCGCGCCAATAGCCGCGCTAAGTCACCACTACCGCAACAAATATCTAAGCCTCGATCTCCGGGTTGAGGCTGCGCCCAATTGACGGCCATTTGCTTCCAGATATTTTGCTGTCCTAAGCTCAGCCAGAAATTAAGGTCGTCATAAACCGGGGCGATTCGATTAAAAATGGCTTGAATCTCAGCAGCGTTAGGAGCAGTCATATCAGCGTCTGGTTAGAACGGAAACAGCCGACCCATCACCTGTACTCTCCCCAATACTGCTATGCCCAATGGTTTTTGTATGAAGGTGCGATCGCAACTCATCATAGGTCTTACTGCTGTCCCTCGTACAGACCGACGCCTCACCCCCAGCAACCGCGCGAATTTTTCGGCTAGTTCAAATCTGACGGATCGCCTAGCTGCTCCAGCAATAGATCGAGCTGGCCTTGGCGATCGCCCAAAAAGGCTTCGCACTGTTGCAGGTAGGTCACAGCCTGGGTAAATTGCTCAAAGACATCTGCTAAGTCAAGATTACCTGCCTCAATTTGATCAATGATGGTTTCAATTTCAGCCACCGTCTGTTCGTAGCGCCAGTCAGCAGGTAGAGCAGCCACATCAGAATATGGCTCAGAATTAGACATTGGAGAATTCCGGGTTAGAAGAGTGTTCAATTTCAGTCACTTGGACTGTAGCAAGGCCAGCAGAAAACCGCACGTTTAACGTCTGCCCCACCTCAATTTCATCGGATTGACGCACAATCGCCCCGTCCGGGGTTCTGACCACCGCATATCCGCGCCGCAACACAGCGGTCGGATCGAGCGCCACCAATTTTTGTTGCAAAAGCTGATGATGTTTTTGATAGGACAACAATCGCCGCTGCACCACACGTCCTAGCTGTTGTTTGAGCTGCTGCACTCTCACCTTGTCCCGCTCAAGCTGACGGTCTAAGCCCAGTCGATGCAGGCGCATTTTTTGATTCTGCAGTTGATCTTGAACCTGATCGAGGCGACGGGTCAGCGTCACATAGAGTCGCACAATATGCTCTTCATGATCGGCCTGCAGATCACTGAGGCGAGGCACCGCTAGTTCTGCCGCTGCCGTGGGGGTATGGGCATAGGCATCGGCGGCTAAATCAGCGAGGGATTCGTCGCGTTGGTGACCAATCCCTGAAATGATGGGAATAGAGC
>JBAUJD010000469.1:0-4316 GCA_049683515.1 Thermosynechococcaceae cyanobacterium
GTACCTGCCATAGTGCATCCGGCTCTTGAACCGCAAAGCCCTTTTTAATGGCATCTTGGTGCGACCCTGAAAAAGCTGTGAATACTAACTCACCGGCATAGGGATGGCGAGGGTGAATGGGCAACTGAGTACAGTCCTGGGCCACTGCGGCCACTGCATCAATCTCACTAAAATCTAGCCCCGGATGGATGCCCTGGGTGTAGAGGTTCATCGCCAAGGTGACTAGATCGACATTGCCAGTGCGTTCACCGTTACCGAATAAGCAGCCTTCAACGCGCTCTGCCCCCGCCATCTGGGCGAGTTCTGCCGCTGCAATGCCACAGCCGCGATCGTTGTGGGTATGAACGCACAGCGTTACGCTCTCTAGAAAGGCTAGGTGTCGATGCATCCACTCCACTTGGTCGGCAAATACGTTTGGTGTTGCGACTTCCACGCTGGCGGGTAGATTAATGATCGCCTTGCGGTCAGGGGTTGGCTGCCAAATCTCTAAAACCGCGTTGCAAATATTGCGGGCAAAGTCCAGTTCTGTCGAAGTAAATACCTCTGGGGAATATTGAAACTGCCATTGGGTTTCAGGGCGCTCAGTAGCAAGTTTATAAATGAGCTGAGCGGCCTCTGTGGCAAGTGCGATCGTTTGCGTTCGGTTATGCCCAAACACAATGCGACGGAAGGCTGGGGCGGTTGCATTGTAAACGTGAACAATGGCTCGGGGCGCTCCCTGCAGTGCCGCAAAGGTGCGGTGAATCAAATCTGCTCGGGCAGGAACGAGTACCTGAATCGTCACATCTTCAGGAATCAGATGGTTCTCAATTAGATGGCGAACAAACCCAAATTCGGCCTGAGACGCAGCGGGGAAGCCCACTTCAATTTCTTTAAATCCGATCTGAACCAGCAAGTTAAACATCCGCAGCTTTTGAGCGGGATTCATCGGTTCAGCTAAGGCTTGATTCCCGTCTCTAAGATCAGTGCTTAGCCAGATGGGGGGCTGGGTAATGGTTCGTGTCGGCCAGGTCCGGTCAGCCATGGGGATGGGCTGAAAGGATTGATATTTTGTTTGAGGATCGGTCAACATTTTCGTTTTCTCCGGTGTGGTTTATGGTGCGTGGCGGAGATAGGGCTGTCAGGATGCCAGACTTGACAACCCGCCAATAGTCGTAGACCCAATAGAGATTGAAGTCGCAGCATTGAATGGCTTCAGATAAACAATATGAGTAAAAAGCACGCCCTAAAAAGGCTTAAGGCTTCTCTCTTGGAGAAGAAAAGATGCAGAAAAAGGGGCATGTAGCTCTCTGAGCAACACAACAACTGGCCCTCTAAGTTAGAGGTGACAGTCCCTTATTAAAAGCGGGTTAAAGTGATATGTGATTAAAGAGTGCGCCCAAGGCGCAGCAGCAGTTCTAGCCCTAGAAAAAGGCTAGATAACAACTGTAGAGAGTGCTGCTTAGATATCATTAACTTGAAGATTGCTCAAAGAAGCCTAAATGGGGTAGGCGATTATGATTACTGTTACGACAGAACCCTAACCTATCACAAACAAACAGATGAAGCTCAATTCTATGGGGCCTATTTCAGTACGACGCATTATTGGGCAAAGGCATCAACCCATGGTCAAGGCGTGAGCAAACCATAATCCGATGAATCAGCCTCCATTTGCCCCCGAAGCCCTCATTCAGGCCCAGCAGATTGTCCAACCGCCGCTGCAGTGGGACCGACCTCAGGTTCAAGGCATAACCATTGATGGCTCCACCTCGCGCGACCTTGATGATGCCATTTGGCTAGAGGCCACAGCGCAGGGCGCTACTTTATCCGTGCATATCTCTGATGTCGCCGAATTTATCCCCGCAGGGTCGGCGTTAGATCGAGATGCGATCGCAAGGGTCCACACCCGCTACTTCAAAACAGGCAACAGCCCCATGCTGCCCCATACTCTCAGTGAATCGGCCTTGAGCCTTCAAGCAGGCCAGCCCCGCGCCACCTTAACAATTCAGCTCGAATTAAGCACCACAGGACAGGTGAAATCTTGCCAACTCTTCGAGTCATGGCTCGTGAGCCGTCACCGATTCGACTACGCCCAGGCCGATGACGCCATTGCCCACCCAGACTCACAATGGCACCCTCTCCTTAAATCCTGCCAAGATTGGGCACAGCGACTCAATCAATACCGCCGCGAGACCGGTGCCATGGGCGGAATGGAAGCCAGCGGCTTTTATCTTGATGAAAGCGGTGGGCTATCCGTTGGCCCTCGCTACCACTGTCAGCAAATCATTGCTGAATTTATGATTGCTGCCAACACCGCGATCGCTCGCTGGCTGGCAGAAGCCGACTGTCTGGCTCTCTATCGCAATCACACCGCCAAGACGATTGCGCCGGGGCAAGATGCCATGCTGCAGGCGCTGCTGGTGCTAGGCTCTGCCGCTGCCATTCGAGCGCGACTGCAGAATTGGCTCAATCGCGCTGAATATAGCCCCAGTCTGATTGGACACTTTGCCCTTAACTTGCTGGCCTACGGTCACTTCACCTCTCCGATTCGGCGGCTGGCTGATTTAGTGAATCATCGGATCATTAAAGCTAAGCTGCATCAAAAAGAGCCACCCTATACCAAGCTCGATTTAGAGAATCTCAGCGGTCATATCAATCAGAGTATGGTCGATGACAAAGAAAGCACCCATGTCTACTATCGAGACAAGGCAAAGGCGACTCTACAGACCCAAATCGACTCAGGGGAAAACTTTGCCCAGCTTTCAGCTAAGGAATTCAGTCGGTTATTAAAGCACGCAGGTACAGCGTTACCGCCAGCGTTGGTGGAAGAAGTGCGATCGCGCCTCACCCAAGGCAAACTCCAGGTCGTTGATTATTATTTATTGCTAATCCACGGTGATAATTTGGCACTGCAGCGGCTGGTGCTAGACCACCTAGAAGCTGAGGTTCACCAAGCCGCCAGTGTAATGGCAATGGCTCAAGAGTCTTGGCACAGCATGGATTTTGATGAGCGACAGGGCGATCGTTTTCTGACTTGGGCCATCGTCAATCACGACGGCAAAACCCAGACATCTGCAGAACCAGGCCAAGCATCGAAAAAGCAAACGGCGCGGCATTGGGCCTGTTGGCAATGGCTCCGTAGCCTAATTCAAGGCACATTGGTCGATTCTCAGCACCGTGAAATGCCGATTGTGAGTGGAGACTATGATGAGGTCCAGGCTCCAGAGCCAGATCATCACATTCAGCGACTGCAGTCGCTGTTAGCCCAGCCGCTGATCGAAGACCAAAACCATATCGGGACTTTGATGAGCTTGTGTCAAGTGATGGACTGGCCGCAGCCCCTGTTTGAGTTTGAAGAGTGGGAGGAAGGGTTTACCTGTACCTGTCGATTAGAAGGGCTGGGGAAAGTTTTTGAAGCAGATGCGATCGCACCTAAAAAAAAGCTAGCAAAGCAGCGATCTGCGATGCAGGTCTTGATCCTACTGCAGGCCGCACAAACGGTAATGTAGAGAAGATTCCTCACTTACAAACCTCCTTGTTGCAACGTTTCGACCTCAAGCCTTTCCCCAATCAGTCCCCAGTCCCCGCGATTCAAATCAAGGGAGAGCTATCTCGTGTTTGCGATCGCATCCATTTTCGATACGTGGTTTTAGATCCGCACAATGAAGTGATCATTCCAGAATTGAGTCCGTCCCAGGCGCGACAGCACAATTTATGGAAAACCACCTGCTTAGAGCTATTCTTTGGGCTGCCTGAATCGACAGCCTACTGGGAAGTCAACCTATCTCCGGCAGGGCATTGGAATCTTTATCGCTTTGATGATTACCGTGCCGGGATGCGCGAAGACACCGCCGTGAAGATGCTGCCGTTTCTGCTCCACCATCAGCCTGGAGAATTCTATCTACAGCTCGACCTTGACCTGCAGCCCTTTGCCGCCGAGGATCAAGCCTTAGAGATTGCCATCAGCGCCGTCATTGAAACCCATGATCATCAAGTCAGCTATTGGGCGCTCACCCATCCTGGAGAAGAAGCTGATTTTCATCGAAGAGATAGTTTTATCCTCAGGGCATAAAAAAGGGAATGAAGCCAGCTTCATTCCCTCAAAAAGTGATTAAGCTTGGACTAGACAGCCGCTAATTCAGGGGCATGCTCAGGCCGCTTGCTGTTACGAATGGCCTCAATGGTTGTGGCGTAGTCATCTGCCTTAAAGACTGCCGAACCGGCAACCACGGCATTGGCACCCGCGTCTAAAACCTGCCAAGTGTTGTTGGGCTTCAGACCACCATCGACTTCAATCCAGGGATCAAGCCCTCTTTCATCACACATTTGGCGTAGCT
>JBAUJD010000470.1:0-1876 GCA_049683515.1 Thermosynechococcaceae cyanobacterium
GCCCAGGGAGACGCTAGCTTAGCAGCAACAAAAGAGAAGAGTGCCAATAAGAGGGGGAAGATCGGCAAAATGATCACAAGAAAACCCAGTGACGGTAGAAGAATGATCGTTCCAATCAGTCCCACCACTAAAACCAGACTTTGCCCTAGCCACCAACCTATACGCTGACTGAGTTTGACCTGATGTTGGACTATTCCAGAGGCCCAAAACCAAGGGATGCAGGCGAGTGCGATCGCAACCCACAACACTAACCGAGCCGAGTTCAGAAACCAGGGCAGCCAAACCCATTGGGCGAATGCCCCTATCCCTATCCACAACATTACAAAGCTAATGGCCCCTGTTTGTAGATCTGATCGAGTTGGGTGGGGAAATGTCGCCGTTTCTTTGGACTTCGCGATCCTGATGAAGGTTAACCACGCCAGTCCAGAAAAGAACATCCAAGCACCCAAAGCACCCCCAATCAGTAAGCCCCCCAGATTATCAATAGGGGTGAATAAACTCATCAACTTCAAAAGGGCTGCCCCCGCAAAGGGGGCCACCAGTAAACCACCCCAGCCTGGAAATTTGCCAATACCAGTTGCTATAGAGGATGCCTTGAAAGGAATTGCAAAAAAGGCTGCTAACCATCCGAGTAGATGGAGGCCATACCAGGCCATTCTGCGATCGCGATAGGGACTCGTTGACGACAGCCCAAAAACTTGATTCAGCCAGTTGAGTGTTTCTTGGTGGCTCGTATCACTAAATAGAATGGTGGCGTGTTCGACTGAGGGGATAATTGCGATCTCGCGGCCTTTTCCCTGGGATAAATCTGGGTTCGGGCCTCCAGCTTGGTCCAATAGCCGTTTTGCATTCTCCACGAAGGGAGGCTCCCAAGCCCCTGCCTGCAGGTTTAGATTTTTGGGCAACTTAGGCGTGACCGGCGCATCGGTCGGTGAGAGCGCCACCACAGCATCTAACTGTTCGGCATGATCAATACCACCCTGCAGCACAACTCTACTGCCCATCGAATGCCCGATGGCTGCTAATTTTTGAGGATCGACTTCAGGCTGCTGTTTGAGCGTAGAGAGTGCCAAGTCAAAGCTGCTCTGCAAAGAGTCCTTATCAAAGGACTGTGAATTCGCTCCGTGACCCGGAAAGTCCCATAGCAAAACGCCGTAGCCATTATGAGCCAAGACATGACCATACCCCAGCATGAGCTGCTTTGACCCAGAGAATCCGTGCGCGATCAGAACGCCTGGTTGTTGACCCGCCTGTTTCGGAGCCATAAACTGCATCGGGGTGCCCTCAACCTTGAAGGTACGAGTGGTGAGATCTGCTTGAGCAGCGTGAACACCCCACCAAGACAACACAATAAAGAGACTGGCTAGGAACAGGAGGACTAATCTTCTGATACGTGCAGGGTTGGCGAGCATATTCGTGACGGAGCGTGATGTTTCTTCAGTGCGGCCATCTACAGGCTGAATCTACTGCTTACCCTACAATAGCTGCAATGCTTGAGGCGATTCCGCTTGAAAACAGATTCCATCTTCTTTCAAATCTTCAAGACTGATCCCGGTATTCTCTTTGAGTTTCTATAGCCATCTCAAGTGATTTCAGAGACATATAGAAGAGTATTATCATCGACTGACTCAAATGACGATTGACGAGTTTATCGCCAGCAACCCAGACTCGCGAGAGCTAAAACGCGCCTTGGCAGTCCAGATGCGACTTCAAGGCAGGTAATATTAAGAGCCGCTAAAACCGCTAATAGTGAATCAACCATTGAGTTTGTCAAATACACGACTTGGAAGGTTAGCCCGAATATTATAATGGGAACAGCAAAAGCCGTTTATATCCGTGCTTCTCCATGCTGCCATTAGTGGGAATCCCTGAAACC
>JBAUJD010000471.1:0-4710 GCA_049683515.1 Thermosynechococcaceae cyanobacterium
GGGCATCGCAGTTCGAGAATGAGAGCACTTTTTACCATATCACCGAGCTGCTCAGCCTCTCCATCACTCTAGTCGTCTGTTAACTGTCGCACCACAGATAGGGGATAGCTGAAGGGCTATTTTTTGAGGGGTTGAAAACCCTCAAAAAATGATTGACCGAACACTAGGAGCACTTTAGCCTTGTGCTAGCCAGCGCGCGGCATCTTTGGCATGGTAGGTCAAAATCAAGTCTGCTCCCGAACGCTTGAAGCTCGTCAACGTTTCCATGACCACTCGCTCTTCGTCAATCCAGCCATTGAGCGCTGCAGCTTTAACCATCGAATATTCGCCAGAGACGTTGTAGGCTGCCACCGGTACGTTACACGCTTGCTTGACCTGCCAAATAATATCCATATAGACCAGAGCAGGCTTCACCATCAGCATGTCGGCCCCTTCGGCTAGATCGAGTTCGATCTCTTTGATTGCCTCTCGGGCATTAGCCGGATCCATCTGATAGGTGCGGCGATCGCCAAACTGAGGCGAAGAATCAGCCGCATCTCTGAATGGTCCATAGTAGGCCGAAGCATATTTGGCGGCATAGGACATAATCGGCAGATCTTCATAGCCGCTAACATCTAGACCTTCTCGAATGGCCTGGACAAATCCATCCATCATCCCAGAGGGGGCAATGATATCAGCCCCCGCATTGGCCTGAGAAATCGCTGTTTTCTTCAGCAACTCTAAAGTGGGATCGTTGAGAACGCGCCCAGACAGATCGCCCGTTTGTAAATATCCACAATGACCATGTTGGGTGTACTCACACAGACAGGTATCGACAATCACAACGAGATCCGGTACCGCTTCTTTTACCGCTGCCGTCGCTTTCTGCACAATGCCGTGGTCGTGCCATGCCCCGGTAGCGTCATTATCTTTATCTTCTGGGATGCCGAACAAAATAATGGCCGGAATGCCGAGATCGTAAACTTCTTTGGCTTCCTCGACGATTTTATCCACTGAGAGCTGGTAGACCCCCGGCATCGACTTCACTTCATTTGAGACACTGCTCCCCGGCACCGCAAAGAGGGGATAGATCAGGTCGCTGGTGGTGAGGATGGTTTCTTGAACCATGCGACGCAGTTGCGAATGGCTGCGAAGTCTGCGAGGACGATGTTTAGGGAACATAGCGGGCACCAAAAAATCTGATATATATAGTCTACTGGGCTGACAGACGCCAATCAATTGACGTGATTATTTCGGATTATTTAGAAGATTCCTTGACGATGGAGAAGTCTGAGGCTAGGATGGACGCCTAACGGGCACATATACCCCCCATATGCCCTTTATCGGCTCTCGAAAAGGTAACTTGTACCGAAAGGACAAGACACAAACTAGCAGACCTAAGCTTTTAAGTACGGTCGCTGCTGGTGCCGAAGAGCCTTCATCAATTTTTAACTATACTCAGGCTCGACCCAGCGGTCATCGGATTTGATCAGAGCAATCAACGCCTCAACGCCCTCCGCCTCTGGAACCTTGTTGACCTCTTCGCGACCTCTATAGAGCGAGATATAACCCGGTTGCTTGCCCACATAGCCATAATCCGCATCCGCCATTTCGCCAGGACCGTTGACGATACAGCCCATCACCGCAATATCGAGTCCGGTGAGGTGCTTGGTGGCTTCACGAACTTTGTGCAGCACTTCTTCTAAGTTAAATAAAGTGCGTCCACAGGAGGGGCAAGCCACATACTCCACCATTGTTTTGCGAAGGCCAAGCGCCTGCAAAATGCTGTAGCAGACCGGAATCTCTTTCTCAGGGGCTTCAGTTAACGACACTCGAATAGTGTCCCCGATGCCATCTGCTAAGAGGGTGCCAATTCCTGCTGTTGATTTGATGCGGCCATATTCGCCATCACCGGCTTCAGTGACGCCCAAATGCAGCGGGTAGTCCATCCCTTCAGAGTCCATGCGCTGAGCCATGAGACGATAGGCGGCTAGCATCACCGGAACACGGGAGGCTTTGAGCGAAATGACGAGATTTCTAAAGTCTAAAGATTCACAGATGCGGATAAATTCAAGGGCTGATTCCACCATGCCGACCGGGGTATCGCCATAGGTGAACAGCATCCGCTCAGCAAGGGAGCCGTGGTTGACGCCAATTCGCATGGCTTTGTTCTGGTCGCGCAAAGAGATGACGAGTGGCTCTAGGGTTTCTCGGATTTTCTGGCCGATGTCGTCAAATTCGGTTTGGGTATACTCGGTGCGATCGCTCTTCGGCTTTTCAAACACGTACAGCCCTGGATTGATCCGCACCTTATCAACGTGTTTCGCCACTTCTAAGGCAATCTTCATGCCATTGTGGTGCACATCAGCCACCAGCGGAACCGGCTGATAGGTCGCCGCTAGCTTCTGTTTAATTTCAGCGAGTGCCTTGGCGTGGCCCATACTGGGGACGGTGACCCGCACAATTTCACAGCCCAGCTCATGCAATCGGCGAATCCCGGCGACAGACCCTTCAATATCTAGGGTATCTTCGTTGATCATCGACTGGACCACCACGGGATGACCACCGCCAATAATAATGTCGCCCACCGAAACAGGTCGGGTTTTGCGCCGATGAATCGTAGTATCAACGGTCTCTAAAGGGCTTTCAACGGGCGTTGCCAGAGTCTGCATGAATTGAAGCGTTTAGACAGCATCTCGATCATACTTCAATCCCTTGACCTAACACCAGATAAAGTACAACAAGATGTAAGCCTCGCTTGCCATTGAGCAAGCGCACCCACGGGTTAAGTTTTGCGATTCAGCATGACTCGATATCGAGCTAAGGCTGTTAGCGAAAAATGCTGCTGGTAAAGATGATACTTCAGATAAAAATGACCGGGAAAGCCTGTCCCCGTAAAGTAATCCTCATTCCAAGTTCCGTCTTTCTGCGTGGCGAGTAAATACTCAACTCCGCGTTCAAGCGCAGATCGTTGATAGGTGCCTGTCGCATCGCCTGCCGCCAATAGGCCAATTAATGCCCAAGCCGTTTGAGACGCCGTACTTGGTCCTTGTCCCTTCAAGCTCGAATCGTTATAGCTTTTACAGCTTTCACCCCAGCCTCCATCAGAGTTTTGGCAGCTCACGAGCCACTGTGCGCCCTTGCTAATTGCTGACTGGAACGTCTGCGGTTCTATCAGTGATAAAGCCACTAAAGCGCCACTGGTGCCATAGATATAGTTGACGCCCCAGCGACCAAACCAACTGCCGTCGGCTTCTTGCTCAGCGTTGAGATAGTCTAGTCCTCGCTTGACTCGGCTCTCTGTGAGCAAATGAGAAGCGGTCGGGGTTCCATTCTGGCTCGTGTGCTGATGACTAGGAGCGCGACCCAGCATTTCTAAAACCCGTGCCGTTACGTCTGCGGTATTGGGGTCAATCATGGCCTTGAGATCGCCGTAGGGAAGCCAGTTGAGCCAGTCTTGATCATTATCGAGGTCAAAAGCTGCCCAGCCCCCCGGCTGGCACTGCATGGTGGCAACCCAGTTGAAGGCTCGCGTAATCGCCGCCTGCTTGACGTTCTCGTCAGGAAGCATCACCTCATTCAACGCCATCACCACCACTGCCGTATCATCGACGTCAGGGTAAAAGCGGTTCTCAAATTCAAAGGCCCAGCCGCCGGGTTCCCCTATTTTGTTCTTTACCTTCCAGTCACCATAATCGAGAATCTGCTTCTCTAACAGCCATTGCCCCCCTTTCACGAGGGCGGGATGATCGCGAACGAGGCCCGATTCTGCTAAGGCCCGCATCACTAGCGCCGTATCCCAAACTGGCGAAATGCAGGGCTGCACTTTATATTCGGTTTCGGTCTCAAGGGCAAAGTGATCGACCGCTGCTAATCCGCGCTCGATAATGGGGTCGTGAGCATCGTAGTCCAGTGCCTTGAGGCCCAGCAGTGAGTTGAGCATGGCCGGGATAATACCGCCCCAGTCTCCGGTGGCCTCTTGGCGCTCTAGTACCCAGCGTTCTGCGGCCTTAAGTCCCTCTTCACGGAGGGGGACAAAATGGGTGGCTTCTGCAAACTTAAAAATGCGGTCTAAGCCTACAAAGACATCGGTCCAGTCGTTGTTGTGGGGCAGATCGAAGGTAGCTTGAGAACGACCTTCTAGATATAGCTCATCCAAGGTAATGCCTAGATCGTAAACTGGCTCCCGATCCATGACGAGCAAAAGTGGCACGGTGCTGCCCCTAGCCCAGCTTGACATTTCGTAGATGGTAAAAGGGGCTGAGTCCGGCAGCAGCATGATCCACGGGGGCAATGACGGAATGCCCTTCCAATCAAAGCAGCCGATTAACGCGAGGTGCAGCTTTGTAAAAATCCGGCTGTTGCTGATGCCGCCCCGCTCCAGAATAAAGGCACGGGCTGATACGAGGGCTGGGTCAGTTGCCGGAACGTCTAGCAGGCGCAATGCCATGTAGGCTTCGATGGTGACGCTGAGTTGACCACCGTCGTCGTAGTACAGTTCCCAGCCGCCGTGGTCGCGCTGGTGGTTGCGTAGATAGGTTTCGACCTTGGCGAGGGGACGGGTGCGATCGCTTCCCCAAATCTTGTGAGTGAGGACTGCCTCTGAGGTGATCGAGACATTCGATTCTAATTCGGCCCACCAGTAGCCCTTCGCTTCTTGGGTTGATAGGAGGTGGCGTTGGGAAGATGCGATCGCATCTTCCAATTTAGCAACATCAATCCCGGTTGGAG
>JBAUJD010000472.1:0-4436 GCA_049683515.1 Thermosynechococcaceae cyanobacterium
ATGCGATCGCATCCCAAATCGGCGTGGCTCTGATTCAAGCCCAATCTTTTGCTGATCTAGAAACGCTTAACCAGCAACTAGAAGGACTAGAACGCACTCGCAGTAACCTGATTGCCATCACCGGCCACGAACTCAGAACCCCGCTGTCTACTATTCAAGTCTGTCTAGAGAGCCTTGCCAATGAGCCAGATATGCCCGAAGAACTGCAGCAAGTGATGCTGACCACTGCGTTATCCGATGCCGAACGAATGCGGAAGCTCATTCAAGATTTTCTCACCCTCTCGCGCCTCGAAAGTGGACGCGTCAATTCCAATCCAGAACCCCTAGCCCTGCAAGAATGTGTCGATTTAGCCCTGAGCCGGATCCGCACCCACCCCGCAGACACCCAGATTCCCACCATTCGCGTTCAGCTACCTGCCGATCTTCCCCTCGTCAACGCCGATGGTGAATGGTTAGTGGAAGTGCTAGCCAAGCTCTTAGATAATGCCTGTAAATTCACCCCCGCCGCCGGACAGATCACCCTGTCCGCACAGCCCATCACCGATCAACGATTAGAGGTTAGCATTGCCGATACGGGGCGGGGCATTGAGTCTGATCTTCTAGAGACTGTCTTTGATCGGTTTTACCAAGAAGAAGGCGCACTGCGCCGGACTACAGGTGGAACAGGTCTAGGACTCGCCATCTGTCGCCAAATTATTCAGAACCTGGGAGGTGAGATTCGAGCCACATCGTCGGGAAAAGATCAAGGCAGTACGTTTTATTTCACTTTGCCCCTGGCATCCGGTGCGCCATCGACGACCGTTCAGCCCGTCTCCACCTGAAGAACTGTAACAGTTCCGGACAAACTTGATAAAACTGCACAATTGCGATGATACGATCCCTCTAGTTATCAAGACTTTGGTACCCTAAACGGACCCTATTGGGAGAAAAATTAATGGCAGAAACACTGACTGGCAAAACACCATCATTCGGTGGCAGCACAGGTGGATTGCTCTCGATGGCTGATACAGAAGAGAAGTACGCCATCACTTGGACCAGTCCCGCAGAGCAGGTCTTCGAAATGCCCACAGGCGGGGCTGCAACCATGCACTCTGGCGAAAATCTGCTTTATTTAGCTCGCAAAGAGCAGTGCCTTGCCCTCGGCATCCGGCAGCTTCGAGCCAAGAAAATTACGTACTATAAAATTTACCGCATCCTTCCTGACGGAGAAACGACGCTTCTCCATCCTTCTGATGGCGTCTTCCCTGAGAAATCTAATGCGGGCCGAGAGCAAATCAATAAGGTGGATCGCAACATTGGCAGCAACCCTAATCCTAAGTCACTGAAGTACACCGGCAAGAAAGCCTACGATTAAATCCTGTTGATCTAGGCATTTCTTGATTTAGCAATTTGCTAAACCTTGAACTTGAACCTCCCATGGGGGTTCAAGTTTTTTCAGTACCTATAGGTATCGCATTCATGATTTCTCCTGATTTTTCGCAGTTTGAAACGCTGGCTCACCAGGGTAACTTTGTCCCCGTCTATCAGGAGTGGGTTGCCGATTTAGATACTCCAGTCTCTGCTTGGTATCGCGTTTGTGCTAATGCGCCCTATAGCTTTTTGCTGGAGTCAGTGGAGGGGGGAGAGAATCTGGCCCGCTATAGTCTTTTGGGCTGCGATCCGCTCTGGGTATTAGAAACGCGAGACAACCAAAGCATCCAAACCCATCGAAACGGGACCACGGAAACCTTTGTAGGGAACCCCCTTGATGTCCTTGCGGACTGTCTCAAACCCTACAAGCCTGTGACGCTGCCTGAGCTGCCGCCGGGGATCGGTGGATTATTCGGGTTCTGGGGGTCTGAAATGATTCGCTGGATGGAGCCACGGGTGCCGGTGCATCCAGCTCAAGCGACAGATCTGCCCGATGGGGTGTGGATGCAGGTAGACCAGCTTTTGATCTTTGATCAGGTGAAACGAAAGATTTGGGCGGTGGCCTATGCCGATCTGCGAGGGACAGAGAATCTGAAAGAGGCCTATGAGCAGGCTTGCGATCGCGTCGATCATCTCGTCAAGAAACTACGAACTCCCCTGGATAGACAGTCCCTAGAACTACGCCAGTCCTCCCAGCAATCCTCTGCGCCCAGCTACACCAGCAACGTGACGCCTGATCAATACTGTCAGAGCGTTCAGAAGGCAAAGGCCTATATCAAGGCCGGCGATATCTTTCAGGTTGTCCTATCCCAGCGTCTGAACATGGACTACAGGGGTGACCCCTTTAATCTCTATCGCTCATTGCGACTGATCAACCCATCGCCCTATATGGCTTACTTCCAGTTTAAAGACTGGCAGATTATCGGCTCTAGCCCTGAAGTGATGGTAAAAGCTGAACATCTCGGCGATCCCGGCGGTCCCCTGCAGGCAACGGTACGGCCCATTGCCGGGACTCGTCCCCGTGGTAAAACCCCTGAACAGGACCGAGCCTACGAAAAAGATTTACTGCAAGACCCAAAAGAAATTGCTGAGCACGTCATGCTGGTGGATCTAGGACGCAATGACCTAGGGCGAGTTTGCGTGAAGGGCAGCGTTCAGATCAGCGATCAGCAAATGATGGTGATTGAGCGCTATTCCCACGTCATGCACATCGTCAGTAACGTGGTGGGTCAGCTTGACCCCTCTAAAACTGCTTGGGAACTATTAAAGGCCTGCTTCCCCGCTGGGACGGTGAGCGGCGCACCTAAAATTCGCGCCATGGAAATCATCCATGAACTCGAAGGTTGTCGCCGTGGCCCTTATTCCGGCATCTATGGTTACTATGACTTTGAAGGGCAACTCAATACTGCTATTGCAATTCGTACCATGGTCGTCAGAAACGGTGGTTCCGATAATCTTCACCACGTTAGCGTTCAAGCCGGTGCAGGATTAGTCGCTGATTCAGACCCCCAGCGTGAATATGAAGAAACCCTTAACAAGGCAAAGGGACTTTTAGAAGCCATCAATGGCCTCAATGCTTAGCCCCTCCACCCCCACAAAATCATAACGACGATAGAGAAAATCGCGAGTCTAGGACTGGGTTTGGGCCACCAACATCTCCTTGAGCTTTGCTAGCTCACCAGCCCACCGAGGATCGGGCTGTGCGGCTTTAGCTTGAGAACCCGTCGTCGTAGTATTAGCGTTCTTCGACTTGCCCTTTCCAGACGGACGGGGAGCAGTATTACTAGTGCGTGTCCCTTCCTCCGCTTCATTATTGGCCTTAGGCAATGCCTTCTCAATTTTCAGAGTGCTGTCATTAAAGACATGACCATTAAATTTTTCAATCAGCTGATCGGCTTGCGCCTCAGTCTCAACAGTGACAAATCCAAAGCCTCGGCATTTGCCAGTTTTGCGATCAATCACAACCTTCGTTGAGGTTGATTCACCAGCTTCTTGAGCAAAGAGCGTCTCAAGTTCTTGGCGATCAAGCTCCTTAGGCAAATTACCGACGTAAAGACGAATGGACATGAAAAGTACCTCTAAAATGAGACATCAACAACCTAAACCTTAAACAGACAGCCCCCTGTAGGCTATAGTCCTTAATTCCGACATCAAACATCTATGCTGTGCCAATTGAGTGGCAGTTCTTCACAGCATGCAGCTAGACCTTGCCCCCTGTCACTCCTACAACAGCAGACAGCCCCAGAAACAATAACGTTTGTGCGCTGTATTCAACATATCTCAGCGCTAAATTTAAAATCATTCATGTGACATGGGTTACGAATCGTGTCATATCAAGACGCTAATTGTAGTCACACTTTGTCGATACAAAACAACCTCAATAGCCCAAGCCTGACAATTCATTCAACTTACTAAGTTCGGAATGAAAGAACGCTCTCTCAACAACGACCTCATTAAGCCGGATGATAGGGGAACTAAGATAACCCACGAGCGGGGCATTATCGTAAGCAAGTTAATTTAAATCTAACATGTCCGCAGTCCTTCAGATAGCCCTAAGCTATTTTCTATCTGCACTGGGCTAAAAACGTGACCGGTCAAAAAAAAACAGCCAACATAAACATGCGGTTGGCTGAGGTTGCTGTGTTAAAGAATAGAGAAGCCTAAACACGAAGATTTAACTTGACGCGCATAAACTACGACCCCTCTTATGAAGAAATGTAACACAACGCCGCTTGAGTCTGCAATATTTCTTCGCACATGCTTCAAGGGAGGGGCTTTCTTTGTTATGGTTGCCACAGCGGCTACGCTATCCCTTAGCTGGGCAGGCATTGGGCTAACTCTGAGAGCAAAATATTCATGGAAGATCGGTCGAATTCCCGTGACGCAGACCTCAAGGCTGTGCTGAGATCTACTCCGTTTTTTGAGGGTTTGCCAGATGCCGTTGTTGAACAGGCAGTGGCGCATGTGGTGACCCGAGAGCATCCAGCCAATCGGGTGATCCTCTTAGAAAATGACTGGGGTAGTTC
>JBAUJD010000473.1:0-3500 GCA_049683515.1 Thermosynechococcaceae cyanobacterium
GCTCAGCTCTGCAATCCTCAGCAGCCTATGGACTCCCGTGGTTTACTATCCCCTCAATCTCTGGTGGAATCGAACTCAATCGATCCGTAAATTGAACTAATCGTCCTTTGAAAAAATGCCCTCGCCATGACCTGAAATCGACTACAGTTAAGGATAGTCATCAACTATTCTGACGTGTGACGAGGTTTGTATGCATCTGAGCGAAGTTGTCCACCCCAACCAGCTTCACGGGTTATCGGTTCACCAGCTAGAACAGATTGCTCGGCAAATTCGCGATAAACACCTCGATACCGTTGCCGCCAGCGGCGGGCATTTGGGACCAGGACTTGGCGTTGTAGAGCTTACCCTGGCCCTTTATCAAACCCTAGATCTTGACCACGACAAAATTGTCTGGGATGTCGGACATCAGGCCTATCCTCACAAGCTGATTACAGGGCGCTACGACCGCTTTCACACCCTCCGCCAGAAAGACGGTTTAGCTGGGTACCTGAACCGCAAAGAAAACCGCTTTGACCATTTCGGTGCGGGACACGCTTCCACCAGCATTTCTGCGGCACTGGGGATGGCGGTGGCGCGGGATCGGCGCGGTGAGAACTTTAAGTGTGTGGCTGTGATTGGCGATGGTGCACTCACTGGGGGCATGGCGCTAGAGGCCATCAACCATGCAGGGCACCTCCCCCACACCAATGTCATGGTGGTGCTCAACGACAATGACATGTCGATCTCTCCCAACGTTGGGGCACTGTCTCGGTACCTCAACAAGATTCGCCTCAGCCCTCCTATGCAGTTCTTGTCGGACAACCTCGAAGAACAGCTCAGGCAGCTTCCCTTCAACGAAAATATTACCCCTGAACTGATGCGGATTAAGGGTGGGATGAAGCGCTTAGCCGTCTCTAAGGTGGGCGCAGTCTTTGAAGAGCTGGGTTTCACCTACATGGGGCCGGTGGACGGTCACAATATCGAGGAACTGATTGCCACCTTCCAAGAAGGGCATCAGCATCAGGGTCCGGTCCTCGTTCATGTTTCGACGATTAAAGGCAAGGGTTACGAGATTGCCGAACGCGATCAGGTGGGCTACCACGCCCAGACTCCGTTCAATTTGCAGACGGGTAAGGCCATCCCCTCGAACAAACCCAAGCCGCCTAAGTATTCTAAGGTTTTTGCTGAGACGCTGATTACCATTGCTGAAAGTGATCCCTACGTCATTGGCGTTACAGCAGCAATGGCAACCGGGACCGGCCTCGATAAGCTGCAGGCCAAGCTACCCAAGCAATACATTGATGTGGGCATCGCAGAGCAACATGCGGTGACCCTCGCCGCAGGGATGGCCTGTGAAGGGATGAAGCCGGTCGTCGCGATTTACTCAACGTTCTTGCAACGCGCCTACGATCAAATTATTCACGACATCTGCATTCAGAATCTGCCGGTGTTCCTGTGCCTGGACCGAGCGGGGATTGTGGGGTCTGATGGTCCTACCCATCAAGGTATGTATGACATTGCCTATTTGCGCTGCCTCCCTAATATGGTGCTGATGGCTCCTAAAGATGAGGCAGAACTACAGCGAATGCTGGTGACGGGCATCAACCATGATGGTCCTATTGCGATGCGCTATCCTCGCGGTAGCGGCTACGGTGTCGGTACCTTAGACGAAGGCTGGGAAGCACTGCCCATTGGCAAGGCAGAGATGCTGCGTCAGGGGGATGACGTTTTGCTACTCGCCTACGGTACGATGGTCTATCCTGCGGTACAGACGGCTGATGTGCTCAGTGAACACGGCATTCGCGCCACCGTTATTAATGCCCGATTTGCCAAGCCCTTAGATACTGAGCTGATTGTGCCCCTGGCTCGTGAGATCGGGCATGTGGTGACTCTAGAAGAAGGCTGCATCATGGGAGGCTTTGGTACTGGGGTTATAGAAGCGTTGATGGATGCTCAGGTAATGGTCCCGGTCACTCGCATTGGTGTCCCGGATTTGCTGGTGGAACATGCTACACCGGATGAGTCTAAGGCGGATCTAGGGTTAACGGTTCCTCAGATTGCAGACCGGATTCTCAAGGCGGTTAAAAAGCCTGCCCTAGCCTCATGAAGGGGGCTTTTTTAATAGCTAATGCTTGCCCTCATTCTAAATCTCTCTCCTTGGGGAGAAGGACTTTGACTCCAACCGCCTCTCCTCAGGGTGAGGGCTACTTGACATTGCCGATAGTGGAAGATGGTTTGATTGTTCTCCCAGAGCAGAATCAGGTTCATCTCCTTTGATTGTTGTTGATTGTCCTGTTCCATGAAGTTAAATCATCCGGTTTATCCCGTTCTTTGGTGTGATGACCACGTCCAGCTCATTGATCAAACGAAATTACCCAATGAGCATACGGTGGTGGAGATCCGTCGCTGTGATGATATGGCAACGGCCATCAAGACCATGATTGTACGCGGTGCCCCTGCCATTGGCGTCGCAGCCGCCTTTGGGATGTACTTAGGCAGTCGAGAGATTGCCACCTCAGACCGGTCTGCGTTTCTAGAAGATCTAGAGGCCGTGGGGCAAAAGCTGGGGGCAACCCGCCCCACAGCGGTGAATTTATTTTGGGCCATTGCTCGGATGCTTAAAGTGGCCCAAGAAACCTCTGGCAGCGTCGGCCAAATTCAGGTGCAGCTTTTAGAGACGGCTCGTGCGATCGCATCTGAAGATATCCAGACCTGCAAAGCTATTGGTGAACATGGCCTGTCTATATTGCCCTCAACCCCTGAGCAGCTTTGCCTCCTCACCCACTGTAATGCCGGGGCATTAGCGACCGCCGGATATGGGACCGCCCTCGGCGTCGTTCGCTCAGCCTGGAGTGCTGACCGATTGGCACGGGTCTATGCCGACGAGACGCGTCCCAGACTGCAGGGTGCTAAGCTCACCGCCTGGGAATGTGTGCAGGAGGGCATCCCCGTCACCGTCATTGCTGACGGCATGGCGGCCCACTGTATGCAGCAGGGCATGATTGATCTGGTGGTGGTGGGCGCTGATCGGATTGCCACTAATGGTGACACCGCTAATAAAATCGGGACTTACAGCGTGGCGCTCTGTGCCCAGGCCCATCAAATTCCCTTTTATGTTGCGGCCCCCCTTTCGACCATTGACTTTGACTTAGCCGACGGCAGCAAAATTCCCATCGAAGAACGGCACCCCACCGAGCTTTATCAAATTGGTGAAACCAATCTTTGCCCCCCCGGCGTTGAGTTTTATAACCCAGCCTTTGATGTAACGCCTGCCGATTTGATTGCAGGCATCATTACTGAGCATGGTGTCTATAAACCCCATGACATTAAGGGACAGCTCCAGCCTTTAGCTCACCACTAAGCGGCTACCGAATCGCGAATCGGCGCACCGCAAATAGGCTCCCCACGAGACCCACTAAGCTGCCAAACCCTAGCAAAATCAGTGGCAAGAGGATCAACTGGCTGTTACTCAACTGTAAGCCATCGCTCACGACTTTTAAGAAACTCGGCTGATCGGTAAG
>JBAUJD010000474.1:0-3946 GCA_049683515.1 Thermosynechococcaceae cyanobacterium
AATGGGGATTGATCACATCTTAGGGACTCGATTAGTTGAGCATTCGGGGTATTTGACGGGGCGTATTCAAGGTCAGAACTGCTATGGCCCAGAAAAAGTGAAGCGGTTGCAGGGGCTGCTTGGGAATCTAGAGCATTTTTGCATCTACGCCTATGGAGACAGCCGGGGCGATCAGGAATTATTAGCGACAGCGACTTTTCCGTATTATCGAAAATTTTATAACAGTTCGGCTGGTTCGAATCCCTTGGGGAGATCGAGGATGTGATGGAGCTGTTGTGTATCTGTCTCGCTGACGCTCCCCAGATGTTGATATCCTAAAGGTCTAAATCCCTACTGACTCTTTACCTATGCCCGTTGCTGCCGCTGCTCAAATTACAACCTTTCCGCTGGCTGCTGTGGTCGGTCAGCAGGCGATCAAAATGGCGCTGCTGTTGGCGGCAGTAGATCCGGGGTTGGGGGGGGTTGCGATCGCAGGCCGACGCGGCACCGCCAAATCAGTGATGGCAAGGGCGCTCCATGCACTGCTCCCCCCTATCGAAGTCGTCAAAGACTCGATCTGCAATGCTGATCCAGAAAATCGCGGCAACTGGGATGATTTGCTGATTGCAGAGGTTGGCGACGGGCAACCGGAAACTGAAATTATCCCCAGCCCCTATGTGCAGGTACCTTTAGGCGTCACCGAAGATCGGCTGTTGGGTTCCGTTGATGTCAGCCAATCGGTAAAGCGAGGCGAAACTGTCTTCCAGCCCGGACTGCTGGCGGAAGCCCATCGTGGGGTTTTATACGTCGATGAAATTAACCTATTAGACGAGCAGATCTCAAACCTATTGCTAACGGTGCTCACCGAAGGCCGCAACCAGATTGAACGGGAAGGGCTGAGCTTTCAGCATCCCTGTACGCCGCTGTTTATTGCCACCTATAACCCCGAAGAAGGGAATTTACGCGAACACTTACTGGACCGTATTGCGATCGCACTTTCTGCTGACGCAGTATTAGGTCTCGAAGAACGGGTACAAGCCGTGGAGCAGGTGAACGCCTATTCCGATGCGCCCCAGGCATTTATCGATCAGTACGCCGAAGAAATCGAAGATCTCAAAACCCAAATTATTTTGGCCCGTGCATGGCTCAAAGACGTCCAAATCCAGTCTTCTCAAATTATGTATCTCGTAGAGGAATCTTTGCGAGGGGGCGTCCAAGGACATCGCGCCGAACTCTTTGCTGTGCGGGTTGCCAAAGCCCATGCGGCCCTCAATGGTCGCTCTGAAGTGAACGCCGAAGATTTGCGCTGCGCCGTGGAACTGGTGATTATCCCCAGAGCAACGGTGGTGCAGTCCCCTCCAGAAGAGCAGCAGCCACCGCCGCCGCCACCGCCTCAAGATGATTCGTCTAATCAAGACGATCAAGACGAGGATCCCGATGAAGACGATCAGGAAGACGAGGACGATCAGCCCGAACCTGAAGAGCCGCCCAGCATTCCTGAAGAGTTTATTTTTGACCCTGACGGCGTGGTGTTAGACCCAGAAGTCTTGCTGTTTGCTCAGAAGGCTAACAAGCAAGGCAAGTCCGGGAGCCGCAGCATTATCTTCTCTGAAGATCGCGGTCGCTACATTAAACCCATGCTGCCCAAAGGTCCGGTGCGCCGCATTGCCGTAGATGCTACTCTTCGTGCCGCAGCGCCCTATCAAAAAGCCCGTCGCCTTCGTCATCCGGGTCGCAACGTGATTGTAGAGCAGAGCGATGTCCGAATTAAGCGCTTAGCTCGCAAGGCCGGTGCTTTAGTTGTATTTATTGTGGATGCCTCCGGCTCCATGGCCCTCAATCGAATGCAGTCAGCCAAGGGAGCGGTGATGCGGTTGCTGACAGAAGCCTATCAAAACCGGGATCAGGTGTCGTTGATTCCATTTCGAGGTG
The DNA here is from genome assembly GCA_049683515.1 of Thermosynechococcaceae cyanobacterium. GTDB lineage: Bacteria > Cyanobacteriota > Cyanobacteriia > Thermosynechococcales > Thermosynechococcaceae > RCC1774. The sequence continues at coordinate 1,912 of JBAUJD010000474.1, forward strand.
AATCGGCAGAGGTACTGCTGCCGCCAACTCGCTCGATTGAAGCGGCACGCCGCCGATTGGATACGCTGCCCTGTGGCGGTGGATCGCCCTTGGCCCACGGATTGACCCAAGCGGTGCGAGTGGGAATGAATGCGCTGTCTTCTGGCGATATCGGTCAGGTAGTACTCGTGGCGATTACTGACGGTCGCGGCAATGTTCCGCTGGCGACATCTTTAGGGGAAACTATTGAGGCAGAAGAAAAACCCAATATTAAGGAAGAATTACTGGAGATTGCCGGTCGAATTCGAGCCTTAAATCTGAAGCTTCTAGTGATTGATACCGAGAACAAGTTCATTTCGACAGGCTTTGCTAAAGAGCTGGCCCAAGCGGCTGGGGGAAACTACTACCATCTGCCCAAGGCCACCGATCAAGCTATTGCGGAAGTGGCCCAAAGTGCGATCGCAGCCCTTTAACCCGACAAAACTTCCCTTAACCGAAGCTACCTTCTGCAAGCGCTTGCCATTCCAGATCAAAATAAACATTATGTCTGAAAGACTAGATCGTATTGAAGCACTACAGGAGCAAACTCAGCTCCAGATTGATGTTCTAGTCGAAGAAGTTACCCTCATGCAACAGGAGATGCGAACGGGTTCCCAGGAGATGCGAACGGGTTTCCAGGCAATAAGAGCGACTTTTGAACGGATGCAAATTGCGATGATGCAGACTCAGCAACAGGTTGACTCCCTTGCCAAATCGGTTCAGGCTCACTGCGATGATACTCAACGACATCAGTAAAGCCGATTAGCGTTCCCGAAATACTGTGGGGATTTCTATATTCTAGAAAAAGTTGCAGATATTTGGGCTACGCGGCAGTCAAGGCTTACCCTTAACTAAAGTTGTTGAGTTAAAGAGGCGGCACCATGTCTATGTCTACCAGAGCACAGTATGTCATGGCCCTAGATCTGGGCACGACAGGGAATCGAGCCATTCTTTTCGATTCTGCTGGTGAGCTGGTCACCCAAGCCTATAAAGAACTGCCGCAGCACTACCCTCAGCCTGGATGGGTAGAACATGATGCCCTCGATATTTGGCGCGATACCCGTTGGGCCATGCAAGAAGTGCTTAAGCAAGCCAATGTAAAAGCCACACAGGTCGCAGCCATTGGCCTCACGGTGCAACGAGAAACCTGTTTGCTGTGGGATAAAACCACAGGCCAACCTCTCCATAAAGCAATTGTTTGGCAAGACAGACGAACCGCAGATCGGTGTCAAAAACTCGCTGAGCACACCAAAGAGATTTGCGATCGCACCGGCCTAGTCCTCGATGCCTACTTCTCTGCCACCAAGCTGGCATGGCTGCTCGATTATGCCAAAGAACAAAACATTGATCTCAGTAACGTCATTGCAGGAACTATTGATACCTGGGCGCTGTGGAACCTAACCGGGGGTAAAGTCCACGCCACCGATCACAGCAACGCCAGCCGGACGATGCTCCTCAACTTAGAAAATCAGCAGTGGGATGAGCACCTACTCGATCTGTTCGGCATCCCAGCCCATATTTTGCCGCAGCTTCAGCCCAGCCTAGGAGAGTTTGGTCACACTGATCCAGAGCTATTGGGCACTGAAATCCCGATTACGGCGATTTTTGGTGATCAGCAAGCCGCGCTGTTTGCCCACGGATGCGATCGCCCTGGTCTGCTTAAATGTACCTACGGCACGGGCTGCTTTTTGGTGACTCAAACGGGGAACGAGATAACGCGATCTAAGCATAGGCTCCTCTCCACTATTGCCTGGAGTCGAGAGAATGGTCCCGTCAACTACGCCCTAGAAGGCAGCATGTTCACTGCCGGAGCCTGTATTCAATGGCTACGAGATGGCCTCAAGCTGATCAGCAGCGCCGAGGAAACAGAAAGATTAGCACAGCAGGTAGACGATAACGGCGGCGTCTACTTTGTCCCAGCACTCAGCGGTCTGGGCGCACCTCACTGGGATATGGATGCCAGAGGCGCTTTCTTTGGGATTACGCGGGGGGTGCAGCGAGAACATATGGTAAGGGC
>JBAUJD010000475.1:0-4272 GCA_049683515.1 Thermosynechococcaceae cyanobacterium
TTGTTCTACCAGATCAATCAGCTCTCAACAGAGACGGTCCAATCACTGACGGGATATCAATATATTTTAGATGCTCTTGCTATGCAGGTCACCTAATAGACGAATTGGTATAAGATTTCCCCTTCTGCGAATGGAACCCACTGCTCATGCGTTAAAGGAACACTGGCGACTAAGATGACCTGCTGAGCTTTAGGGTGGCGATCGCAAGTCTCTTTTTCAATCGGTGCGCGTTCGAGAAGACAGGTGCGACTCAGCCAAAACAGTCCAGGCGGTTGAATTCCACCACTTTTCTGAGTTCGTTTGTGTCCATGTGCATAGAGAATCTCACCATCTGAATACAAAAAGTTGTCTGGTCCCAAGGGTCTGATCATCTGGGCAAACTCAGACACAACGGCTAATTTTGTGGCTTGCGGTGGTTCTCCTGATCGCCAAATATTCTGCAATACATTCATCAAACAACAGAAGGCATACTCAGAGTCTGTGTCTCCAATGGGTAAGTATCGCCCCAATTTGATCTGTCGACTCAGCTTGATATCTTTAAGGTCGCCATTGTGGGCAAAGACATGCATCCGCCCACCCAATTCTCGACCAAAGGGTTGGGTCTTTTTGAGGTTGATCGGTCCCTGGGTTGCCAGCCGAACATGGGCAATCACCAGATGGCTGATAAAGTTTTGTTCTCGGATAAATCGAAGATAGGCACTGCGACTCGCAGCAGCGGGTTCCCGCATCAACTGTATATCATGTTGATCATAAAAAGCCACGCCCCATCCGTCTTTGTGCGGACCTGTTAATCCCCCCTGCTCTGCTAAAGCTTCTAGAGATTGAGAGACCGTTGTTGGCATTAGGGTAGACGCTGCGAATAGTTCACACATAGCAGCCCAAACGCCTTGAGTTGTTTAGGACCATTGCGATCGCATCTTCTGCCGCTGATGAATATATTGATCAACAGACAAAGCCGCCGTGCATCCTTCCGCCGCTGCAATCACCACCTGCCGAATGTCTTTGCAGACGACATCGCCAATGGCATAAACGCCCTCAATAGAGGTTGCCATATCGGCTTTGTTCACCCGAATACACCCCTTGGGCGTGATTTCAATCTGTTGACCCAAAAAATCAACAATAGGCATATTGCCATGCAGATAGACAAAAACACCGTCCACCTCAATCAATTCTGTACTGCCTGCCGCATTGATCACGGTCACCCCTTCAACGAATTCGTCTCCGACAATGCTGGCGACATGTTGCTCGGTCATCACTTTGACGTTAGAGAGCTGGCGAGCACCTTCCATTTGTTCGGCAGATGGTGCTTTCCCCTTTAGAAAGAGGTAAATCGGACGGGCAAACTTGGCAATAATCTCTAACTCACTAAAGACATCGGGGGGTTCGCCAATCACGGCAACGGACTTCTCTTTATAAAATGCTGCATCACAAATCCCGCAGTAGCTCACCCCTTTGCCAATAAATTCGGCTTCTCCCTTGAGTCGGGCCTTATGTCCCATCGACCCAGTGGCAATAATGATGGCCTTGCTCTGATAAATCTTGTCAGCGGTCATCACCTCTTTGAGATCTTGAGCGAAATTAACGCCAAACACCTGGGTTTGAATGATCTGTGCGCCAAAGCCCTCCGCTTGTTGATGGAAAAGCGCCAGCAGATCTTTGCCTGAAATTGCCTCTGGAAAGCCAGGATAATTTTCCATCCGATGCGTCATGCTGAGCGCCCCGGCTTCTGGGTTTTTATCCAACACAACGGTTTTCAGCTTGGCCCGGGCAGCGTAAATCGCGGCGCTGAGTCCCGCAGGACCACCGCCAATAATCACGACATCATAGACCTGATCGGCTGATAATGATGCCAAATTAGAAGAAAGCTCTAACATGATTAATCCTGACTTCAGCTTGTTTTCAGTGTAAAATTTTAACGGTTGGCCCTGACCAAGGATGCACCTACATTTACCGCCTAGGCGGCATTCTGATGGGTGTGAGATATCCAACTTCCAGGCTAAGGAAAATTTGTGAGGATTCTATGAGGAATGACATGTCGCTTTAGTAGTAATTGCAGCGATTCAGATTCAGTTGGGCGATCGCATTTGCTCTCTTTAAAACTGCCGAGCCATCAATAGCATCTTAGTGCTGCACAATAATGGGGGTACCAATGCTTGCCCAATTGAAGAACCATTGGGCATGATCGACGGCAACGTTAACGCAACCATGAGTGACCGGAGTTCCAAAATTGTGATGCCAATAAGCCCCGTGAATCCCATAGTTACCGCTGTAGTACATAGTGTAAGGTACGTCTGGCACGTCATAATCTGCCCCCCGCATTCGGGCAAGGCGATGTTTGGTTTGAATTGCAAAGACACCAGTGGGAGTCGCCATGCCAGGTTTGCCCGTGGACACAATCACTGCGTAGACAGGGTTACCCCCTTCCCAGGCAATTAAGCGTTGTCGGGACAAGATGACTTGCAGCCACCGCTGGTGGGACTGTTTTAAGGCTGTAACCTTGGCTGCAATCGGATCTTGAGACTCAGGTGGGGGTAAACCCGTCACGTGGAAACCCATTTGGGCTGTACTGGGCTGGATCAAGAGCGGGAACAACCCAAACCACAAAATTGAAAAGACTAAACCGACCCCAGCTCTAAACCATTTAGCTGAAGATAACCACGCAGTAAACATAACGCAGCCTCGAGTTCTTATCTTTATTATATCTTGGGAGATTGAAGCCAAACAGCCACAATAGAGGGTGTGGAGAGGTTTTAAGAACAGTAGCGACAGCGCGAGTTGACCCATTGCGGGGGTGAATCAAAGGCCGTTTCACCGCTTGCGGCAAAGATCTATGCGGCTTGGTGCCCTCTAGCACCAGGATTGCTCGTCAGAAGGATTATTCAACAACTCGCGGATATTTGCTTCAATGACTCGATATCCTACGTTGCCGTTGAGACGTTGCCGTCCTTCGTTAAACAGTAGCGTCGGACTAACTGACACCGTATGTTCCTTGACTAGATCAAAATCTTTAGAGAGCTGAGCATAGGCCTCGCCACTATCGATCTGCTCCTGTAGGTCGGAGATCGGAAGCCCTAGCTGATCAGCAATGGTAAATTGCACCTTGCGATCGCCAATATCTACAAGTTGCGTAAAAAATTGCTCTCGAAAGGTCCAGATTGCTTTTTCAAATACTCGCTCAGAGGGTGGAACGATCTGTTTCGTCTCTAATAGTTGAATGGCATGGAGAAACAAATGACAGGACATTGAGGACAAGGGTGCAGCGTGAGTCCAAAGATCAGGATGAACGTCGATGTGATCAAATTTGTTCGCTACCGCTTGAACATGGTCGCTATAGCCCTTTAATCCACCTTTATCGTGCCAGCGCTGCTCTAACTTTTCACGACCATAGCCAAAGACTGGGACGAAGTGATGAGTGATCGCAATCTTGTCTACAAAGGTGGCCTTTAATTCATCTAAGCGAATTTGAGCAATATAAGCCCAAACACAGAGTACGTCAGAGAAGTAAAAAATACGAATGGGTTCCATTGGGTTTTACCAGTTAACATCGGTGATTCAATTTATGTGTATGATATAGCTATATCGTTATGCAGTAATTAAAAATCACCATCTATTACAGCTCTCGTTATCTACCACTGGTAGCACTAATTGCCTCACAGGTTCCTCAATTTTGTTCTCTAGCTTCAAAAGACGTACCTTATACAATGTTCGAGGTCTCAGATGCTGAATTCATTGACTCGTATGCTCGGTGGCGTCTGTGTCGCCCTTCTCTTGTTCTGTGTTTTCCCTCAAATGGCCCAGGCCCAGACAGAGCCAGCGCAACTTGCCCATGCTGTGCAAGAAATTGAATCGCTAGATGCCCTCCGTTCGGGTCTAGCGTCTACCTTAGAAGGTCAGACCGAAGAACCTACGCTGCAAACCATGAAAGAGGTTTGTAAGCCCGTGGGGATGAAAGCCCAGCAGCTCAGCAAAGAAAATGGCTGGCAGGTGAAGCAGATGGCGAAAAAGTACCGTAACCCTGCCCATGCTGCCGATAACCTCCAGTCGATGCGGGCATTGGCTCAGTTTGAGCGACATCCTGAACAGATGGGGATCTGGGAGCGGGAGACCCTTGAGGGGCAAGCAGGCAGTCTTACTACCGCCGCATCAATGTGGAAGCCAGTTGTCTGGCCTGTCATGGAGCCAAGAATAATCGTCCGCAGTTTGTGCAAGATAACTATCCCCAAGATCGGGCCTATGACTTCAATGTCGGCGATTTACGGGGAATGTACGCCG
>JBAUJD010000476.1:0-2156 GCA_049683515.1 Thermosynechococcaceae cyanobacterium
CAGGCTGATTCCCTAATGATTATGGAATCGATGAATCAGCTTCAGCAAGATCTGCAGCTAATGCTTTATCCGCGAGAATTCTATGAGCGTCCTCGCATTCGTGAGTTCGCCGCCTACCTTGCCGAAGAGTTTGAGCGCAGTCATGTCACCCCACTCTCCGCTGACTTAGCAGAAGAGACAGAACTAGAAGATGAGCTAGAAACCGACTTCCAAACCTTCGCCACGCCTATTGCTAAGCCGAAAACAAGCGCCACCTTTAACGATCGCCTCCCCGGTATCGTCTTTATTTTATCGAGTCCACGCTCTGGCTCCACACTGTTGCGCGTGATGTTGGCAGGCCATCCCCATCTGCTCTCGACGCCAGAGCTGCATCTGTTGCCTTTTGAAACCATGGCAGAACGAGCCAAAGATCTGTCGCTGTCTAACCTAGGAGAAGGGCTGCAAAAAGTCCTCATGGATCTGAAGGGGTTGGGTCTAAAAGCCAGTCAGTCGCTGATTCAAGATTTAGTGCAGCGATCGCTCCCGATCCAAAACGTCTATGCCATGCTGCAAGATCTCGCCGGGAGTCGTCTCCTCATTGATAAGTCCCCCACCTACGCCATGAGCCTAGAGACCTTGGGACGAGCCGAAGAAATCTTTACCGATGCTAAATATATTCATCTGGTCAGACACCCCTACGCCATGATTGAGTCCTTCGTGCGGATGCGGATGGACAAGCTGATTGGCTCCGGTGATAGCAACCCCTACCGAGTCGCCGAAAAAATCTGGACCCGCAGTAATCAAAACGTCCTCCAGTTCGCACAGACCTTAGGGAGCGATCGCCACCACCTTGTCCACTATGAAGATCTCGTCAATGAACCCCAAAAAGTGATGAGGTCGATTTGCACATTCTTGGGCGTTCCCTTTGATCCGTCTGTACTGCAGCCCTACGAAGGCCAGCGCATGACCGATGGCCTCCATCAGCAATCGCTCTCACTAGGAGACCCCAATTTTCTCAAGCACAATCGCGTTGAAAAAGCCCTAGGGGACGCTTGGCGACGAATTCGTCTGCCCCATCAGCTCGGCAACTTTGCCCGCCATATTACCCTGCAGTTAGGCTACGAACTGCCTGAACTAGAAACGGTAAAGGCTGAACCCGGTGCGATGCTAGAAGAGACCACGATTACCCTGGGCGATCTCGACCTCTGTCTCTGCACCTGGGGACCGAAAGAAGGACCACTGGTGCTCTGTCTCCACGGTATTTTAGAGCAGGGTGCAGTCTGGGATCCAGTTGCGACCCAGCTTGCCGAACAGGGCTACCGGGTGGTTGCCCCCGATCTTCGAGGGCACGGACGCTCAGGCCATGCGGCCACCTATCAACTTCAAGACTTTTTAGCCGATCTCGATCAGTTGGTGCATCAGCTCACCGATCAGCCAGTCATTTTGATCGGGCATTCCCTTGGCTCTGTAGTGACAGCGCTGTTTGCTAGTGTGCGCCCCGAATGTGTCCAACAGCTTATTTTGATTGAGACCATCTTGCCTGGAACTGAAGATAAAACAAACCCTGCCAATCAGCTTTTAACCCATTTGGAATATGTGGCCGCTCCACCTGAACATATCCAGTTACCAGACATCAAAGCCGCCGCTGTGCGTTTACAGCAGGCCACTTCCAGTCTATCCCCAGCGTTTGCTCAGCTCTTGGCGAACCGCGCCACCCAAACTCAAGGAGAGGGCGTGCAGTGGCGTTGGGATCCAATTCTGCGAACACGTACCAGTTTGCGTGGGGCACCGTTTAACCGCGACGGATATCTGCAGTTGTTACAGCAGATTAAGGCACCTGTGACGCTGGTATATGGCAATCGTAGCCGCTTCAACCGACCCCAGGATTTAGCCGATCAGCAGGCTGCACTCCCCAATGCTGATCGGGTGATGCTGTCGGGGGGCCATAATATTCATCTCGACGCCGCCTCAGAGCTGGCCCAGCAACTGCTTGATCGTCTGCCATTGGCCTCTGATGCCCAAGAACCCTAGACCTGCACTGACCCTTTCTCTACTGTGGGAACTTCCCCTTGCCGTTCTATCCTTTTGCTTTTTCAAGGGTGTGAAGGCCGTTGTGGGCTTATTCTACGGGATTTATATCAGTCGCGATCGCAACCGAGCCACCCAGTGGCAGGTAC
>JBAUJD010000477.1:0-1822 GCA_049683515.1 Thermosynechococcaceae cyanobacterium
CGATTGCGATCGGTGAGGTATGCTGCCCAGTCCTTTGTTTTGAGGCTGACTTTGATGCCTACCTTGCTTAGGTCTGAGGCAAAGGCTTCTGAAATGGGCTTCGGGGTGGGGTAATAGGGTCGAGAAACAGGCATATACCACAGGTCTAGCTCGAAGCCGTTAGGGTATCCAGCCTCGGTGAGGAGCTGTTTGGCCTTGGCCGGATCAAAGGGGTAGTCGGGTAGGGTCTTAGCCTGAAAGGCTTCCAAGGCAGGGGGTGTGAAGTGATTGTCGGTGGTGGCTAGATCGTTCCAGAACGCTTTGACAATAGCCTCTCTGTTGATGGCGTGGGCAATAGCCTGACGCACCTTTAGCTTTGCGAGGGGGGCATAGCTAGGATTGAGCGCTAAGTAACCCACGTTAAACGACGGTCTCAGAATCGCCTCTAGATTCGGGTCGGCTTCAACTTCAGCCTGCTGGTCAGGGGAGAGGTCAATGGTGAAGTCAACTGTCCCAGCCCGGAGTTCGGCGAGACGGGCGGCAGGCTCAGCAATAAAGCGAATGATGAGCTGTTCGGCTTTGGGCAGGTCAGGTCGCCAGTAGCTTGGGTTTTTCTGGAGGCGGATGCGATCGCCGGTCACCCAGTCTTGAAACACAAACGGCCCGGTGCCCACGGCCACCGAACCCGCCACCCCATAATCCCCTGCAGCCTTCTTGATTGCAGCAGGACTCGCAATGCCAAAATACCCTGACGACAGCGCCGCCGGGAAACCGGCAAAGGGCTGTTTAAGGACAAACTCAATGGTTTGTTCATCGACGACTTCTACGGCCTGCAGCAAAGAGGCTTCATCCCCTTTAAACCCACCAAATAGATTGGCCCAAATCTCGTAGGTCTTGCCAGCATCGCGAAACCCTAGGGGGCTTTGAGGATCCCACCAGCGTTCAATATTGACCTTGACGGCCTCTGCATTGAAGGGGGTACCGTCATGAAATTGGACGCCATCGCGAAGTTTAAAGGTCCAGGTCAGACCATCACCAGAGGGGTTCCACTCCGTTGCTAGTCCCGGTATCAGCTTTGTTTCTCCGGGTTGAACATGGACAAGGCGATCGTAGATTTGCTGCTGTACATAAATAGAGTTGCCGTCGGTGATGTTGCCCGGTTCTAGATTGACGGGTTGACCGGCTGAGGCAAACACCAGGGTGCCGTCAGGGGCGCGATTCGTTTGGGAGCCGCCACCGCCGCAGTTGGTGAGAATGAGCAGAGCAGCGGTCGCTAAAAAGAGGATTAGCCAGCGCGATCGCGCCCAGGAAGACAAGCTTAGGTCAATCATGGAGGTCGTTGAAGGAGGGGTAAAACGGCACCGCTCCCACGATTGAAGCAGCTTCTGCCGCTTTTGTCTTGCCCTAGTGAATTGCTTCAATTTTGTCGGGTTTGATGGGGGCAAAATCTGTGTTAGCCTAAGATCTGCCTAACCTGCGGGTGTAGTTTAGTGGTAAAACCTTAGCCTTCCAAGCTAATGATGGGGGTTCGATTCCCCCCACCCGCTTTTGTCGCAAGGGCGATTACGAAGCCCTGTAAGATTTTCCCAACACGTTTTGGCTGGTAGGAATCGTCGTCATGATGGCGACTGTAGCCGCTTCGCAACCTCTGGATTGTAGAGCCGCAGATAGTTCCAGTGATTTTCTAAAACAACCCTGACGTAGTAGTTTGTCTCTGGGAATGGGATCGCTTCAACGAACTCATCCGCGTCGTCTTTCGGAATCTCCCGCAGCCACTTCGCGACTGAGCCAGGACCAGCATTATAACTTGCAATAGCACAATACCTTCGCCAACAGATGAAGT
>JBAUJD010000478.1:0-8128 GCA_049683515.1 Thermosynechococcaceae cyanobacterium
CTGGTATAGGTTTCTTCTAGGATGCGGCTTAATGATAAGTTCGACCAGGCTATCAATAAATACATCTGGGTCCATGGGCGCAATCTCCTGGCCGTGGAGCAGCTTTTGCGTCATCACATAGCTGATTAGTGCGCCCATAAAGATGCGGGCAGCCGCTTCAGGGTTCGACACATTCAGCTCAGGGTGAGTCTCAAAATATTGGCCTAGCAACACCCAAACCTTCTGCGGCAGCGCCTGAATGAATAGCTGTGCCAGCGCTGGAAACCGGCCTGATTCACCAATCACCAGCCGCAAAAACGCAATGTACTCCTCATCCACAGCCAGCATATCCAACAATCGGATCGCCACCTGACGCAGCACGATTTCAGGCGGCTCCTGTAGCGACAAAGACCCAAACACCGTCTCGAATCGCTGGGCCGTCACTCGCTCAATCATGGCCGTGAATAGCCCTTCTTTATCTCGAAAATGTTTATAGATCGTGATCTTTGAAACCCCTGCCGCTGTAGCGACCCGATCCATACTGGTGCCTTCGTAGCCCTGCTGCAGAAAGATTTGCAATGCCCCCTGCAGTATTTGCGCTTGTTTTTGCTGTGCAGAGACAGCATGTGCTGACAGCGGAGCCATAAAAAGGATGACGTTTTAAGGTTTAACGTTCGATTTGAGTCTAAAATAATACTATACCGTGTAGTATAAGTCTTCGTCGCTTGTAAGGGTTCCCTCATGACTCAGCTCGTACCGGCTCACCCAGAACCATCGCAGGCAGAGGCTCAGCCTACGAAGGGGAGCAGCCTCAAGAAAAAGCTGCGGCTGCTGATTCCGCTGGGACTGTTAGTAGTAGGAGTCGGCTTCGGTGTTCGCTACTGGCTCACCCCTCAGGCTGATGACGGCGAGATCGCACTCAGTGGCAGGATTGAAGGCTACGAAACCGATTTGGGGGCCAAGGTGGGGGGCCGAGTGGAATCGATCGCAGTTCGGGAAGGCGAGACCGTCAAGCAGGGTCAAGTGATTGCAAAACTCGACGACCAGGATTTACGGGCGCAGCTAGAGGCCGCTCAGGCTCAGGTTTCTGCTGCTCGTCAACAGGTCAATCAGGCCCGAATTCAAGTCAATGTCGTAGAAAGTCAGGTCAAAGAAGCGCAATTAACGCAGCAGCAATCGCAGGGAGATACCACAGGGCAAGTCGGGCAGGCCGTCGCTGCAGTGGCGACGGCTCAGGCGCAGCTGGGTGAGGCCCAGGCCCAAGCTCAGCAGGCAAAATCTGCCCTATCCCTGGCGCGGACTGAACTAAATCGGTACTCCACGTTAGTCAAGCAGGGGGCCGTTCCCCAGCAGCAGTTTGACCAGATCAAAACTGAATTTACAGCCGCACAGGATACGCTGGCGGCGCGGCAGGCTTCCGTTGCGGCGGCACAGCAGCAGGTCAAAGCAGCCCAGGGGGGACTCACACAGGCTCAGACGAGCCAGATCAACCCCGATATTCGTGCTGCTCAGGTGAACCGGACCCAGATGCAGCGGCAGCAGGCGCAGACGCAGTTACTAGCGGCAGGGGATAATCTCAAGCAAGCGCAAGCCGCCCAAAAAGAGATTGTCGCTCGTCTTGATGATCTAGATATTAAAAGCCCCATTGATGGCGTTGTCGTCACCCGCACGGTGGAGCCGGGAGAGGTAATTGCGGCAGGGACGCCCGTGCTGACGGTGGTGAATCTCAGCAATGTCTACCTGCGGGGGTATATTCCCGAAGGCGAGGTGGGGAATGTCCGAGTGGGACAAGCCGCTCAGGTGTTTCTGGACTCTGCACCGCAGCAGCCGCTAGAGGCCACCGTCTCTGCCGTGGATACGGAAGCGTCGTTCACCCCTGAAAATATCTACTTTCAAGAAGACCGGGTCACTCAAGTCTTTGGCCTCAAGCTGAGTATTCAAAACCCTAAGGGGTTTGCCAAGCCTGGAATGCCTGCTGATGGAAAAATTGTGCTTGATGAGAAGGAGGGAACAGAATGACCCTTTCTCCGGCTCTCTCCAAAACTGAGACATTAAAGGAGACTGCGATCTCACTCCACTCCCTCACCAAACGCTACGGCGCTGTCGAAGCCCTCAAGGGCATTAGCTTTGACGTACAGCGAGGCGAAATCTTTGGTCTGATTGGCCCCGACGGAGCCGGAAAAACCACCACGTTTCAAATCCTCGCGGGGGTCATGGAGGCCACGGCAGGGGAAATCTCGGTATTGGGCAGGCTCCCTCGATCCGCACGATTGGATCTGGGCTACGTGACTCAGCGATTTTCGCTCTACCCCGACCTCAGCATTGCCGAAAATATGCGCTACAGTGCCGGATTGCGGCAGATCCCGGAGGGGGAGTTTAAAGTGCGATCGCAAACCCTTCTCCAGCAGGTCGATCTGCACCGCTTCACCCATCGCCTCGCTAGACAGTTATCTGGCGGCATGAAACAGAAGCTGGCCCTCTGCTGTGCCCTGGTGTCTAATCCCAAAGTCTTGCTGCTTGATGAACCCACCACCGGCGTTGATCCCGTCTCGCGGCGAGAGTTCTGGGATTTATTGGCAGCAGTGGCCGCTGAAGGTGTCACCGTTGTTGCCGCCACGCCCTATCTCGATGAAGCAGAGCGCTGTCGCCGCATTGCCCTGATCTATGCGGGTGAAATTCAGCAGATTGGCACCCTCACTGAACTGCGAGACAGCCTCGGACTCAGCCGGATTGAAGTGCGCTCAGAGCAGCTCACTGCAGCAGAAACCGCACTGAGTCAGAGCGGTGAGAGCATTGTTGATATCCAGACCTTTGGCGATCGCCTAGACGTAATGGTCACCGATGCTCAGCAGGGAGAGCGGCAGATTCGGGCCGTCCTCTCTGAGCATCATCTGAACCTCAAAGATCTGCGACTCGATCAAGCGACCTTAGAAAACGTGTTCGTGAATCGGCTGCGGCAGCAGGGTTGTGACCCGCCCTATCTAGAGTTTCCGGCCTACCGAACGGGGAAAGAAAAGGGAGGGATGGCGATCGCAACCCAAGATCTGCAGAAAACCTTTGGCACCTTTCGCGCCGTCAAGAACCTTGATGTTACGGTCCGCTACGGCGAAATCTATGGTCTGCTGGGGGCAAACGGAGCCGGAAAAACCACCGCCATTAAGATGATGTGTGGCCTGCTGCCTGCCAGCGGCGGCAGTATTCAGCTTGCGGGGGAGACGAGTAATTTGAACCGATCAGAGGTGCGATCGCGGATTGGCTACATGAGCCAAAAGTTCACCCTTTACGACGACCTCACGATTCGGCAAAATTTAGATTTTTACTGCGGCGTCTACGGCGTTCCTCGCAAGCTGAGGCAAGAGAAAATTGACTGGGTACTCGAAACCTGCGGCTTAATCGGCAAAGAAAATACGGTCACGGGCAGCCTCCCCGGCGGCTGGAAACAGCGGGTCGCCTTTGGTGCCTCCGTCATGCACGAGCCAGATATTCTGTTTTTAGACGAACCCACCTCCGGCGTCGATCCGCTGGCTCGGCGGCAGTTTTGGCGGCTGATTCGAGCCTTTGCCCACCACGGCACCGCGATTTTAGTCACCACCCACTACCTCGAAGAAGCAGAAAACTGTCACAACATGGCCTTCATGGTGGCGGGGCAAATCGTGGCCCAAGGGTCACCTAGTGAAATCAAGACCAGCCAGCCCGGACAGCTCATTGAGCTAGTTTCTGAGCAAAACCAAGCGGCCTCCGATCTGCTCAAGCAGCGGTTAGAGAGCTGGCGCGTGTCTATTTTTGGTGATCGCCTCCACCTTGTCTTAGACCATCCCGACCAAGAGCTAATTGACGTTCGCCAGTGGCTACAGTCGGCGCAGATCGATGTGGCCTCGACCCGTTCGATTCCCTTCTCCCTCGAAGATGCTTTTATCGGGATTGTGCAGCGAGAGTCGCAGTCATGAATCGTGTCTTGTCCCAATGCGTCAAAGAACTCAATCAGTTTCGCCGCGATCGCCTCACCGTCGCTCTAGCGTTTCTGCTGCCCTTGGCGGTATTACTGATTTACGGTTATGCCATTCGCCTAGAAGCCAAAAATATCCCCCTCAGCGTCCAGGATTTTGATAATAGCTTCCTGAGCCGCACCTACATTGAGCGGCTATTTGCCACCCAGCAGTTTGTGCCCACGCCCCTGGGCACTGGGAACCCGCAAGACGTCATCGACCGAGGGATTGCCAAAGTCACAGTCGTGATCCCGCCTGATTTTTCTAAAAAAATCAAGTCTCATCAGCCCGTCACGGTGCAGGCTCTAGTGGATGGCACCGATGTCAACAATGCCCGAATTATTCAGGCCAGCCTGCGAGCCACCACCCAGTTTTTCCTGCTCAGCAATGATTTAGTGCCAGCTTCAGCACAGCCGCCTATTCACGCCAGCGTTCGCCTTTGGTTTAACCCCGGACGCAAAGAATCGCTGTATATTGTCCCCGGTATTTTTGGCGTCATTTTGTGGGTGTTCCCTTCCATGCTGGCGGGGATTGCAATGGTGCGCGAGAAAGAAGAGGGCACTATTGTTCAGGTGTACGCCTCCGATCTGAGCGCCACCGAATGGCTTTTGGGTAAAGAGCTGGCCTACCTGATCGTGGGGTTGGGCGAAACCCTAATTGTGATGACGGTGGCTGTGGTGCTTTTTGGCCTCCGGCTACAGGGCGACCCGACGACGCTGCTAGTGGGGACTGTGACCTATCTAGCGGCCAGCGTGGCCTTCGGTTTATTCGTTGGCACTCGGGCTGGCAACCAAACTGCAGCGGTTCAGGGGACCGCAATTGCAGGTTTCCTCACGGCCCTTTTACTTTCGGGCTTTATTTACCGCATCGAAAATATTCCCTTTCCTTTGTCTATTGTCTCCAACGTGATCCCGGCCCGATACTACATCCTCATCACCCGCGATGCCTTTGTACGCGGGACAGGGTGGATCGGGGTTTGGTATGCGCCAGTTGCGATCTCACTGATTGGCGGTTTCTTTTTTCGTATTGCTACCCGCATTCTCAAACGAATGCAGTTTTCAGATTAGTTCTCCCTAAGCAGCAGTCCCTGATCAAGCAACAGTTTCATAACGATTGGAGAGTTCGATGATGCGATCATCAAGGTATGAAGATACAAAAATTAGGGCTTGCCGAATATCTTCATCCTCTAGTTCTGGAAACTCTTGATATAGCTCTTCCCGATCTGGATATGTTGCTAGCAGTTCAATCACCCGACGAACGGTAAGACGAAGATTACGAATACAGGGTTGACCATTCATCCGTTTCGGATTACTCGTAATACGAGCCAGTTTCATTAGACAGGAGCCTTGTTCTACAGCGTTGTCAGCGGTTATATTCTGGCAAGTCTAACTCATCACGCATTAGATGGTCAGTGGTTACATCAAAGGTATCCGCTACCTTTAAAAGCATCTCAGCGTTGGGGACTTTCCTACCCTTTTCCAACTGTGACACGAATGTATTGTGAACGCCCAGCAAATTACCTAGATCTACCAAGGTCAAGCCACGCTGAATTCTGAGCTGATATATCTTCTCTCCAAACCGCTTCATAAAACTCAGTTGACCTAGAAGAAGAATACCGTTAAGCTTTCATAGTTATAGCTATGAAATTGTAATATATATTGGCAACGCGAAAAACATGCCTCTTTCGGTGATGAAACACAAGGCTGCCCAGTATGGGTGATTCCAAAAGTTCTGATATACCTCTCACCTGTGCAGAGTACTTTGCCGGAATTGGCTTAGTCAGGCTGGGACTCGAACAAGCTGGATGGAACATTGTCTATGCAAATGATTGGGCACACGACAAATTTGAGATGTATTCTGCTCACTTTAAGGATGCCCGTCAGCATTATCAGATTCAAGATGTTTTCTCTATTCGCCATGCCGACATTCCAAATACGTTGCTGGCAACTGCTTCATTTCCCTGTATCGATTTATCTTTGGCGGGTAACTTAGCGGGGATCAGCGGTCAGCATTCTAGTGCTTTTTGGGGCTTCACTCAAATTCTAGACCATCAGGTCAACAAGCCTCGACTGGTGCTGCTAGAAAATGTAACAGGTTGGCTGACTTCAAACGGTGGGCAAGACTTCCGCCTCACGATTCAGGCGTTGAATCGTTTAGGGTATGCCTGTGATGTTTATGCCATCAACGCAGACCATTTTGTACCTCAAAGTAGACCACGAATTTTTGTGCTTGGGGTGCAGACACCCTCTGTGAAGCAGGATATATCTGCTTTTGCAGGACGCTCTAACTCACTTAAAACTCTGGCGCTGAAAAAAGCGATCGCAGCCAATCATGATCTGCAGTGGCATTTTATCGAAGTTCCACCATTGCCTGAGAAGGTAACAACCAACGTCAGTCATATTGTAGAGAACATATCAGATGACGACCCTCGTTGGTGGACTGAAGATGAAGTACAGCGTCACCTAAACATGATGTCGTCGATTAATTTAGGCTATCTAAAAGATCTCCAAGATGCTTCTCATTACTCCTACTGCACAATGTACAGGCGGGTACGGTCGGGAAAGCAACGTGCAGAACTCAAAAAAGATGGTATCGCCGGTTGTTTAAGAACTGCCAGAGGTGGCAGTAGTCGGCAAATGTTGGTCAGAGGTGGGAAAGAGACGATTAGAATGCGCCTGATGACACCACGCGAATATGCAAGACTCCAAGGTGTTCCAGATCAGTATCCCCTCCCATCACGAATCAATCAGGCTTTAACTGGATTCGGTGATGCTGTTTGTGTCCCTGTTATCACCTGGGTAGCCGATAATATTTTGAATTCTCTCGTTAAGTCGCTTCAAGAAAATCCGTTAGCGCTCCATCAGTAATTGCTAGAAGCCGAACACCTTGATCTCTGACAAATCCATAACTTACTGAGCGTCGGAACCTTTGTCTTTCTGCAGTTTCATAGTTTTGCCGCAGTTCGGGTAGCCATCGATCAAACATAGGAATCATCTTGGTGCGCTCGATCAACCAAACCTCAACCTTCGTATAGTTTTCATTCCTAGAAACAAAAACATGATCGACATCTCTATCGTCTGTCAGCTTATTGATCCCACGATTTCTATGATACTGGTACTCAAAACTGCTTCCAGTCACAGCAGATTTAACTTCGTAATTCATCAAATCTGCTCCATCCCCCCTTCTTGCCCGGTCGTTCAACAAAATTGCCGCAAACACCTCCCAATCTTTCGAGCCTACGCTTCCTTGTAGGGAGAATCCATACTGTTCATAAATTTTTTCTTTGTCCCGGCTGTAGTCAAGAATGTATGTTTGATAGAAAGCGTAAGCTTCCTGAGCTTGAAGCGTTGGCACACAAATCACCTTTACAAGCGCTGCATATCAAGGATGAGTATACGCAAGAATGCATTATTCCGCATATTCGATTAAATCAGTGAACGTTTCATCTCTCTGGTAAAGATGTTCACCTGCGGAGGCATTGAGGATTTGCCTTCCCAAGTAAACAGTGGCTTGCTTGCTGCCTTTTCATGTGTGCTAATATTATTTTGTGTACACATTCTGATTTTTATGTGCAGTAGATGAGATTATGCGAACGAATATTGAAATTGATGACGAGCTTATGAATGACGTGCTCAAGGCTACAGGGCTAAAGACAAAAAAAGACGTGGTAGAACTCGGCCTCAAGACATTGATTAGACTTAAAAAGCAAGAGAGAATCAAAGATTTTCGTGGCAAGCTTAAATGGACAGGCGACTTGGACGATATGAGAACTGCACAATCGTGATTCTTGTTGATTCTGGGGTCTGGATTGACTACTTCAATGGGGTTGACACTCAACAGACCCAGACGCTGAATGAGATGCTGGGAGTACAACCCGTGGCCGTGGGCGATTTGATTCTGACAGAAGTGCTGCAAGGTTTTAGGTCGGACAATGATTACAAGATCGCGAAATCACTTTTTGAAGATCTTGTAATGTTTGATTTAGTCGGAAAAGATATGGCTATTAAAAGTGCGGAAAACTTTCGGATTTTACGCAAAAAAGGGATTACGATTCGCAAACCTGTCGATGTCATGATTGCCACATTCTGCATTGAGAGACAATTACCGCTGCTTTTTAGTGATAGAGACTTCAAGCCCTTTGTAAAAAACTTGGGACTTATTGC
>JBAUJD010000479.1:0-3885 GCA_049683515.1 Thermosynechococcaceae cyanobacterium
GTGTATGCCTATGCCAACCTCAAGGATGCCACCCACTCTTGCTCTGATCCCCATCTGATCGCGGTCCCTAAGCCCGTCATCCTGCTGCTGTTCCAGCTTTTAGCCATGAAGCCCGTCGACAGCCTCATTTTCTTCGATAACCCCAAGGGACAAGATTCAGGCTTTGAAGTGTCGCGTCAGGCTATGCAAGAGCTTGTGCGAGAAAGTCTACGGCAATTCGTTGAGGTTCCGTCTGATCTTGCTTAGAGGGTGTAACGTTGTATCTCGGAGCAATTTTGAGGTGACTGAAGCAATCCGTTCGACAGGCATGGATGAATTCGTCGTGATTCACCATGACAAGCAAACTATCAGTTGATCCCACCTTTTATTCTTCATCTAAGTTGAGACGATATGTATCTATCACTGTGGCCCGGTAAACCCTTTCCATTGGGGGCCATGTGGGATGGTCAAGGCACTAACTTCGCCCTCTTTTCTGAGCATGCGACTGGGGTCGAACTGTGTCTGTTTAGTAAAAGAGGCCGTGAAACTCGAATTCCGCTCACAGAAGTTCGCAACTTTACCTGGCATGGCTATCTGCCCTCCATCGGGCCAGGACAGCGCTATGGCTTCCGTGTCTATGGTCCCTATGACCCTGAAACAGGGCATCGGTTTAATCCAAACAAACTGCTCATTGACCCCTACGCTAAAGCGCTCGATGGTGAAATTGGCTTCGGTGCTGAGATCTTTGGCTATTCTTGGGACGGTGAAGACGAAGACTTATCCTTCTCAGATCTCGATGACGCGCACCTGATTCCCAAGGCCATCGTTGTCGATGAAACCTTTGATTGGGAGGGCGATCAGCTTTTGCAAACGCCCTGGCACGAAACCATCATTTACGAAGCCCACGTCAAGGGCTTTACCCAACTTCACCCCGATATTCCAAAACGGTTACGGGGCACCTATGCTGGTCTGGCTCACCCAGCGGCGATCTCACACCTTCAGTCCCTCGGCATTACCGCCGTGGAGCTGATGCCTATCCATCACTTTCTATCCCAGCCCGGTCATCTTGCAGACAAAGACCTCAAGAATTACTGGGGTTATGACTCCATTGCCTATTTGGCTCCTCACCACGGCTACGTGGCCGGTAAGGCTGAACGTCAGGTGCAGGAATTCAAAGAAATGGTCAAGGCACTGCATAAGGGCGGCATTGAGGTGATTCTTGATGTGGTGTACAACCACACTGGCGAAGGCAATCAAATGGGGCCAACCCTCTCTTTGCGCGGTATTGATAATGTCACCTATTACCGCCTCGTTGAAGAAGATCAGCGCTACTACATGGATTTTACGGGATGCGGAAATTCGCTCAACGTCCGTAATCCCCAGGTACTGAAGCTGATTATGGACAGCCTCCGCTACTGGGTACTGGAGATGCACGTTGATGGGTTCCGATTTGACCTAGCGACAGCGCTGGCACGGGAGTTCTATTCAGTGGATCGGCTGGCCTCCTTTTTTGACATTATTCACCAAGATCCGGTGTTGGCTGGGGTGAAGCTGATTGCAGAGCCTTGGGACGTGGGCGAAGGCGGTTACCATGTGGGCAACTTCCCGCTGCTGTGGTCGGAGTGGAACGGCAAGTACCGCGATACTATGCGCGACTTCTGGCGGGGTGAAGAAAGTGGGTTAGCAGAATTTGCCTATCGATTGACGGGCAGTTCTGATCTCTATCAAATCAATGGTCGGCGTCCCCACGCCAGCATCAACTTTGTCACGGCCCACGACGGATTTACCCTCAATGATTTAGTCAGCTATAACGAGAAACACAACGAGGCCAATGGCGAGGGCAATCGAGACGGCGACAGTCACAGCCGCTCTTGGAACTGTGGCGCAGAGGGAGACACCGACGATGCTGAAGTGATGCGGCTCCGCAAGCGACAGCGACGTAATTTTCTGGCGACCCTATTTCTTTCTCAGGGGGTGCCGATGCTGGTGAGTGGTGATGAGATGGGCCGCACCCAGGGCGGTAACAACAACGCCTACTGCCAGGACAACGAAATCTCTTGGATTGACTGGAACCTACCGGAGGAGAATGAAGCGCTGCTAGACTTCACGCGCCAGCTCATTGATTTGCGCCGCCGCCATCCGATCTTTCGCCGTCGTAAATGGTTCCAAGGCCGTGCTATTCACGGCTCTGATGTCCGAGATATTTCTTGGTTCGACATTGACGGCAGCGAGATGAATGAAGACCAGTGGCAGGAGGGATTTATTAAGGCGATCGCAATCTTCTTAAACGGCGAAGAAATTGCCACCGCAGGCGATCGCGGCGAACGCATCATTGACGATAGCTTTTTGATGTTCTTTAACGCCCACCATGAAGACCTAGACTTCACTCTGCATCCAAGTTTGCAAGCTTGGGAATGGTCAATTCTCATTGATACAACGAAGCCTCGCTTTATAGAGCGAGGCAAACGTGATTTCGGGGATCAGCCTTTGTCAATAGCGGCGCGATCGCTCATTGTGATGAAGCAATTAGGGCCAGCGTCGCTAGACGATGACGACGACTAGTTACGGAAGATGCTCACGACCCAGGTGCCAATATACCGACTCAAGGGAACATCGCCAGGGGACGTAATGCGAGCATTGATAAAATAAGTACCACCCGATTGAGGGTTCTGCATGTTAGAGATGACGACCTCAGCCCTCTCTCCCGCCGGAATGGGAGACTCTGGAACAATTTGCAACACGCGGTTGTCTTCATCGTACTCAGCCGTTGCGATGGGGATCTCTTCGGCTTTCTTGAAATTAAAAATTTTGCTCTTAGCCGCCTTACGCAGGGTTACGTTCTTGGCATTGAACTTGCCGTCAAAGTAGTCAGGAAATGTGATTGTAATACTGTCCATTGCCACGCTCTGACGACCTAACTTATAGCGATGGCGATCGTGGCGGTGACCAGGCGTTCCGTATTCTAGAACGTAGCCAAGCTGCTGCTTTTGCGAAGGACCATCGCCACCCCAAATAAAACTAAAGCCAGGATTTGTTTGGGCAACAGTGACTGCAGGGACGCCCGTGATCAACGTACCGGCAATGGCAACAGGAAGAAAACGACGGATGGATGCTTTTCTGGCAGACATAAGCTTCTTAAATGTTTGTGAAGGAAACTGTATTTTCACTCAACTGAATCGTATCAGTCTTGACGATGCATTGACCATGCCCAATGTGACAATTTGTAGAACGGTCTGGGCAAAGTCTGCATGAGTATGGTAGACGCTTGTTTTCGGTAAAAGTGCCTGATGATACAGCCGAATCTTTGGCCGTCTAGTGACTGCAGTGTCAGAGACAAGAATTAGGGTCTACATTACTCGACTTAACTCCAAAGGAAAGCAATGACAGACGACTAAGCGTGAATCTCAGGCACGTGAGTATGCCACGTCGTTGCCTGCTCATAGGCATAGGCGGCTTGCAACACCTGATCCTCTCTGAGGATATTGCCAATGATCTGCAAACCAATGGGGAGGCCTTGGGCGTCAAAGCCACAGGGGAGGCTTAATCCAGGCAGTCCTGCCAGATTGACGGGGATCGTCATCAGGTCAGAGAGATACATGCTAATTGGGTCTGCCGTCTTCTCACCTGCTTTAAAAGAAGTGGTGGGTGCGGTGGGGGAAACAAGAACATCCACAGACTCAAAGGCCGCTTCAAAGTCTTGTTTAATCAGCGTTCTAACCTTTTGGGCCTTAAGGTAGTAGGCGTCGTAATAGCCAGCCGATAGGACGTAGGTGCCAATCATGATCCGGCGTTTGACCTCAGCACCGAAGCCTTGGGCGCGAGTTTGGGTATACATCGACATCAGTGAGTCAGCCTCTTCGGCCCGGTAGCCATACTTAACGCCGTCGTAGCGAGCGAGGTTAGCAG
>JBAUJD010000480.1:0-2567 GCA_049683515.1 Thermosynechococcaceae cyanobacterium
CTTAATATACATAATACGATCGGTATTGATCTGGTGGCGATGTGCGCCAACGATGTTTTGACCTGCGGCGCTGAGCCACTTTTCTTTTTAGACTATGCTGCGACCAGCCATCTACAGCCTGAACAATTGACTCAGGTGGTTACCGGTATCGCGACAGGGTGTCAGCAGGCCGGATGTGCGCTGTTGGGAGGCGAGACGGCAGAAATGCCAGGATTCTATCAGCCTCAAGAGTACGACTTGGCTGGTTTTTGCGTTGGGGTTGTTGAAAAAGCCAAGATTCTAGATGGTTCTAACGTTCAAGTCGGGGATGCTGTCATTGGCTTAGCGAGTCAAGGCGTTCACAGTAACGGATTCAGTCTTGTACGCAAAATTGTCGCCGATGGCGGTTGGGCATGGACAGATTGTCCTGATCTATTGCAGGGCAAAAGTCTGGGTGAGACCTTGTTGATGCCCACTCAAATTTATGTCAAACCTGTCCTAGATGCGCTGCAGCAAGGGTTTGATATACATAGTATGGCTCATATTACCGGCGGGGGGCTGCCTGAAAACTTACCTCGCGTTCTTCAGGCTGATCAGTCTGTTCAGCTAGATCCTTCTGCATGGACCGTTCCTCCCATTTTTAATTGGCTCTCAGCAGCCGGTCAAGTCAGTCGAACGGACATGTTCGAGACGTTTAATATGGGAATCGGCTACGTGCTGCTCGTTCCCCCTGATACTGTTGAGAACATCGTTAGTTGGCTTAAACAGCAAGGCACTCTAGCCCACTGTATTGGTACCGTGATTGAAGGGAATCAGACTTTGAACGGCTTATAAAGCAGCGAAGCCCATTGTTGTGAAGCAGTTGCATCCCTATGTATAGACAACCCTGGAATCCAGCATCGGATCTTGATACAGCATCAGCCCCTAATGCTGACGCCCGTCAGCAGGTCGAAGATGACCGTACTGGCTTGGGGATTGAAACCCTGCGCCGTGCGATCGCAGATAATCTCTACTATATCCAAGGCAAGTTCCCTGAGATTGCCACCCAGTACGACTACTATATGGCGCTGGCCTATACGGTGCGCGATCGCCTCCTACACCGCTGGATTAATACGGTCAAAACCTACCGCGAGCAAGATGTCAAAATCGTCTGCTATTTATCGGCTGAATATCTACCTGGACCCCATCTTGGCAATAATCTCGTTAACCTCGGCATCTACCCCCAGGTGGAAGAGGCCATCCAAGCCTCTGGTCTTGATCTCAATACCCTCCTAGCCGAAGAAGAAGAACCCGGCCTTGGTAATGGTGGGTTGGGGCGCTTAGCGGCTTGCTATATGGACTCCCTCGCCACCCTAGAGATCCCGGCCATTGGCTACGGCATTCGCTATGAGTACGGTATCTTTGATCAGGTGATTCGAGACGGTTGGCAGGTTGAAATCACCGATAAATGGTTGCGCCTCGGCAATCCCTGGGAAATTCCTCGCCCCGAAAATGCCGTCGAGGTTAAGTTTGGCGGTCACACAGAACCCTACACCGATAACCAGGGCCATTATCGCGTTCGGTGGATTCCTCATCAGGTGGTCAAGGGTGTCCCCTACGACACGCCCATTTCGGGCTATCGCGTCAATACCGCCAATACGCTCCGTCTCTGGAAGGCAGAGGCACCGGAGTCCTTTGACTTCCAGGCTTTTAATGTGGGGGACTACTATGGTGCAGTTAACGCCAAAATTATTTCTGAAAACTTGACGAAGGTACTCTATCCCAACGACGAACCGATTCAAGGGAAACAGCTTCGGTTAGAGCAGCAGTACTTTTTTGTGTCCTGTTCACTCCAAAATCTGCTCAGAATTCATCTCCAAAGGCAAGACCCTCTGGAGAGCTTTCATGACAAGTTTGCCATTCAACTCAATGACACCCACCCAGCCATTGGCATTGCCGAACTGATGCGGCTCTTCGTGGACGAGTATTTACTCGATTGGGATACGGCCTGGAATACCACCCAAAAAGCCTTCGCCTTCACCAATCACACCTTGCTTCCAGAAGCCCTAGAAACTTGGTCCATTGAGTTATTCGGTCGTCTTTTGCCCCGCCATTTTGAGATCATCAACGAAATTAATCAGCGCTTCCTCGATCAAGTCCGCCTTAAATACTTGGGGAACACCGATAAACTCGCTCGTCTTTCTTTAATTGCAGAGGGCGACGGCAAACGGATTCGCATGGCCCATTTGGCCTGTGTCGGTAGCCACGCCATCAACGGCGTGGCAGCTTTACATACAGAGCTGCTTAAAACCGGAGTTTTAAAAGACTTCTATGAGCTATGGCCTCAAAAATTCAACAATAAAACCAATGGCGTCACTCCGCGTCGCTGGATGGTGTTGATCAACCCTAGGCTGACTCAACTGATTTCGAGTGAGATTGGCGAGGGTTGGATCAAGCAGCTTGAGGATCTCAGGCCGCTTGAAGCGCTGGCCGAAGATTCTGATTTTCGACAGCGGTGGCAGCAGGTTAAGCGTTCAGTCAAGCAAGATCTAGCAGAGCATATTCAGATGACTCAAGGGCTAGTTATTAATCCAGATTCTATCTTTGAT
>JBAUJD010000481.1:0-2201 GCA_049683515.1 Thermosynechococcaceae cyanobacterium
GCTGGAAGGTGATTGAAGCCCAAGGCACTGGGGTGACCTATCTCGTGCTTAACGTCAAGCAAAAGCCCTTAGACAAGGTGGAAGTGAGGCGTGCGATCGCAGCAATTGTAGATCGACCTTTGATTAACGAGCGGGTTTATCAAAACCAAGCAGAACCTATCTATAGTCTCTTGCCAACAGCTTTTGATAGTTACGTGCCTGTCTTTAAAGAACCCTATGGTGACGGCAACACAGCCGTTGCTGAGAAATACCTCAAAGAAGCGGGTTACTCCCCTGCTAATCCCCTCAAGTTAGAGCTGTGGTACCCGTCTAATTCAGCTCCCCGCACTTTGATCGCGAGCCTACTGAAAGCCTTTGCCAAAGATAACCTCAAGGGGGCTGTGGAGCTAGAGATTAACAACGTTGACTCGGCCACGGTCTTCCAAAACGTCAGCAAGGGCATCTATCCAACGGTACTCGTCTCTTGGTTCCCTGACTTCTTTGATGCCGATACCTATATTCAGCCCTTTATGTCTTGCATGAAGGGGTCTGAGGCCCAGCGCTGTGAAGAGGTGGCCAGTCAATCTCAAGGCTCTTTTTATTACAGCGAGAAAGCCAATCAGTTGGTCAAAGAAGAACGCCGGACCCAAGACCCAGCCAAGCGAAAGGCTATCTTTGGTGAACTGCAAAAACTTCTGGCAGAGGATGTGCCCTACGTGCCCCTGGTGCAAAGCAAAGAATATGCCTTTGCCCAAGGCGATATTGATGGGGTTCAAATTAGTCCAACGCAGCAGTTTCCGTTCTGGACCTTGAAGCGATCTGCTCCGGCGAAAAGCTAGGCAGAAAGCAGCTAGATACTCGTGGACGCCCTAGCGTCCTAGTGCATGCATAGCATTGATCACTTCAGCGCACTGCTCTGTGACGGCGTTGAGCTGATCGCGATCGCCCGATTCTGGCGGTGCAATCGGCTCTCCAATCCGCACGGTAATGGGGGTCACCTGCGGCAGCTTTTTGCCCTTCACGAGCACTTTCTCAGTGCCCCAAAGTGACACGGGTAATAGTGGAACTTGAGCTTTACTGGCAATCATCGCCGCCCCCAGTTTGGGATCAGTGATGCGGCCATCTTTGGTGCGGGTGCCCTGCAGAAACACCCCAGTCGCCCAACCTGCTTCTAACGCAGCGATAGAAGCTTTGATCGCGCTGCGAGTGGAGCCACCTCGGTTGACGGGGTAAGCGCCATACCAGCGAATCAGCGTTGCCAAGACGGGGACTTGAAACAGTTCTTGCTTTGCCATAAAAGCCACAGGCCGACGGACGCAGTTCGACACAATGGGCGGGTCAAAATCACTGGCATGATTGCTTACCACCAGCAGTGGCCCTTTGAGGGGGACATGCTCAGCCCCATAAATCCGGCCCTGAAAGTAAGTATGCAGAGCAGGGCTAACCACCGACCACTTAAACAGGTGGTAAAGGGCCAAACTGATCAGGGGTTCTCGTTCTTTTGTCATGGGATTAATTAGGCAAATCTGCCACCGAACTGATATTGACAAGGGCTGCATCTTTGCAGGTGCGTTTGGCTAGCCCTGTGAGGACTTTCCCTGGCCCCACCTCAGTCACTTGCTCAATTCCTAATTCATTAAACTGCAGACAGGTTTCCCGCCAGCGCACTGGGCCAGTGATTTGCCGCATTAATCGATCTTTGAGCACCGCTGGATCAGTCTCAGGCGTTGGCTCTACGTTAGAAATGACGGGGACTTGGGCGGGTTGAAATGCGATCGCATCTAAATCCGGCTTATACTCCGCCGCCGCCGCCGCCATCAGGGGCGAATGGAACGCGCCACCCACGTTCAGCTCAACAGCCCGCTTGATCTTAATGCTGCCCAAAAGCTGATCCACGGCTGCTGGGGATCCTGAGATGACGACCTGCCCATCGTGGTTATCGTTGGCGAGCACCACATCATCAATGAGCTGAGCCTGTTGCTCAAGTTGCTGACGGTCAAAGCCCATCAGAGCTGCCATCTTGCCGTCAGAGGCTTGACTCATTAGTTCTGAGCGGCGCTTTACTAAGGTGAGGCCCGAGGCAAAATCAAATACCCCAGCGCAATAGAGAGCCACATATTCCCCAAGGCTATGTCCTGCTACCACCGCAGGTGAAAAACCTCGTTCCCGGAGCAAGTCAGCCAGCACCGCCGCGACAACATAAAGGCAGGGCTGGGTATAGT
>JBAUJD010000482.1:0-2557 GCA_049683515.1 Thermosynechococcaceae cyanobacterium
CGCCCACTGAAATACCCAACTGATCGCCTAAGACAATTAGCACCAAACTGGGAGGAATAATTTGCCCCAGCGTTCCAGAGGCGACGATTACCCCTGCCGTTAACTCTTTGCTGTAGCCGTGATTGAGCATAATCGGCATCGAGATCAGGCCCATCATCACCACGGTTGCTGCGACAACGCCGGTGGAGGCCGCTAATAAAGCGCCGACTAAAATGACGGCCAGGGCAAGACCACCCCGCACTCGTCCTAATAAAATCCCGATGGTTTCAAGGAGGCGTTTGGCGATGCCGGTTTTATCGAGCATCGCCCCTAAAAAAATAAAGTAGGGAATGGCGAGCAGCGTGTAGTTTTCCATAATGCCGAAAATGCGCTGCGGCATCGCGGTTAAAAAGATGGGGTCAAACACGCCTGCTATCACACCAATGAAGCTAAAGCCGATCGCAACTCCACCCAGCGAAAAAGCAACGGGATAGCCCAGGGAAAGCAATACCAATGCCCCGGCAAACATTAACAGTCCGAGTCCTCCTTCAGTCATGATGATTCTCCTGTAGGGATGGGGCGCGTAGAATGGCCCAGTTTTTTGCAGCTTCAGAGATGCCTTGAAGTACCAGAAGTAAGAAGCCAATAATGATCAGTGATTTGGCAGGGCACAGGGGTAAACCGCCGGGATTAGGAGAGATCTCCCAGATGGCACAGGAATTCCAAACGGCTTTCGAGGAGACAGTGATCACGGTGATGCTGAACGGGAAAAGAAAGAGGACTGTGCCGATCAGGTTTGCGATCGCTTTCTTTTTCACATCCAGGTCTTTGTAAAACACATCCACCCGAACGTGTTCGTTTTGTTTAAGGGTGTAGGCGGCTCCGAGGAGAAAAACGGCGGCAAAGAGCTGCCACTGTAGTTCTAAAAGCGTGTTGGACGATAGATTTGCGCCGACAAAACGGCCCAGGTAGCGACCGACCACGTTCCAGGCTCCGATCACAATCATGAGCAACACGAGCCAGGAACAGAGGCCGCCGATGCTGGAATTAACTTTGTCGATCAGTGTGGATAAGGATTTGAGTATTTTGAACATGGGACTCCTTCCCAAGGTGTTTTCCTTGAGGGTTTAGAGGAACGGAATTGAGAAGCCTGAATATTAGAAAGAAGAAGCTGGGGCGATTAGTGACAAGATTGATCAGTCGGGAGCCTTGCCATCGGTTCTCCTTTCTCCCCCCAGAATTGGGGGGCTGGGGGGGCCAATGCAGTCAGGTCAGCATTAGCACACCAATGTATATAAACCGCTGGTTCAGATTTCAGAAATGAACCGTTTCAAAAGGATGAGATGCTTTAGCTCGCTGCAACAAATTGACTAAACTTCAACTCATTAAGCTGATTCCACTGGTGGGCGCGATCTCAAAACAATTTCCAAGGCTCATAGATCTTTTTGAACGTCGGGTCTTGGCTAGCTTTTTCGGCATACAGCTCAAAGGTGGCCTGCTTCGCTGCCTGCAAAATATCGTTGCTGTAGGTCAACACTTGCGTTCCTTCTTGCTGGAGTTTGCTGATCGCCTTTTGATTGGCAACCGTAAACCGAGACAACATACTCAAATTGGCTTCGTAGGCAGCGGCCTTGAAAACTTCTTGGTAATCCTTGGGGAGCTGGTCCCAAGCCGTGCGATTGACCAGAGCATCTAGCGTGGCTCCCGGCTCCCACCATCCGGGGGAATAGTAGTATTTAGCGGCCTTCTGCAACCCCAGCTTGGCGTCATCATGGGGACCGATCCAATCCGCCGCGTCAATGGCTCCTCGCTGGAGGGCTAAGAAAATTTCGCCGCCGGGAATCACCTGTACGTTGACGCCCAAGCGGTTCATCACTTCACCCCCAAGACCGGGAATTCGTATTTTGAGTCCCTTCAGATCGGCCACGGTATTGATCTGCCGCTTAAACCAGCCCCCCATCTGCGCCCCGGTGTTGCCAGCCGGGAAATTAATCACATTAAAGTCGGCGTAGAGCGCCTGAATCGCCTCTAACCCGCCACTGTGATAAAGCCAAGCATTTTGCTGCTGGGCCGTGAGGCCAAAGGGCATGGTGGTGCCAAAGGCGAGGGCGAGTTGCTTGCCGAGGTGCTTGATATATTAAGTTCTGTGACAAGCCGCAGAGTCTGGCGTCATGCATAAATATAAATCGGTGAACGACGGTGATATTTAAGGCGCTAAACCTGGCCTGAAAAAAGTAGTGTGGCAATAGGTGATCTTGATGCAAGCAGACTGTAAAACTTGGCGATCGCAACAGCGTTTGGTCTCTGTTGTCCCTTTGTCTACAGAGCAAAATATGGGTGAATCTATCGATCAACAGTTGCGGCTCTTGGTGCATAAGGCCCAAAGTCAGGGGCAAGAACCGGGTGCCCGACAAGCGGCATTGACCTCTTTGATCATGGCGATTGGGCAATCAGGGCAATTGGCTCGACTCAGAAAATATGCCCAGTATTATGTCCCGTCTGTGTTTGACGATCTCTACAATGAAGCCCTGCAGGATATGTATGAATACATCTGCAATAAAATTGACCTGTATCGGCC
>JBAUJD010000483.1:0-1734 GCA_049683515.1 Thermosynechococcaceae cyanobacterium
TTGATTGTCGGTGTCAATGCCGTAGAAGCAGGGATGGGTCACGGGAGGGGAAGAGACCCGCATATGAACCTCAGTGGCTCCGGCATCTTTGAGGGCTTTGACAATCTTGCGGCTGGTGGTACCACGAACAATGGAGTCATCCACAATGACGATGCGCTTGCCTTCGAGCACGTCCCGAAGCGGATTGAGCTTCATTTTGATGCCCTGCTCTCGCATGGCTTGGGTGGGCTGAATAAACGTGCGGCCCACATAGCGATTTTTGATTAGCCCTTCAGCATAGGGAATTTTACTCACCTGCGAAAAACCAATGGCAGCAGGGATGCCGGAGTCAGGCACCGCGATCACCAGATCAGCATCGACGGGGGATTCTTTGGCTAGATATTCACCGAGCCGCAGTCGATAGCTATAGAGGCTTTCGCCATGCATCTGACTATCTGGACGAGAAAAGTAAATCATCTCAAAAATACACAATTTTGGCTCTGGTCGCTGGCTCCAGTGAAAGGATGCCAAGCCCTCTTCTGTAATCCAGACCAGTTCGCCCGGTTCTACGTCCCGGAGGTACTCCGCTCCAACAATGTCTAAGGCACAGGTCTCAGAGGCCAGCACATACTGAAGCTTGGTGGGGTCATTGGTGTTAGGCAAAATTCCGATCACCAACGGTCGAATACCGTGGGGGTCGCGGACGCCCATAATGCCTTTAGGGGTGCCAATCACTAGACTAAAAGCACCTTTACAGGTCTGACAGGCGGCAATGGCACTGTCTAGCCAATCCTTCCCGGTCGAGATTTCTTGGGCGATTGCATAGGCAATCACCTCAGAGTCAGTCGTGGTCTCCAAGGCCCAGTTTTGCGCTAAGACCTGTTCTCGCAAGACAGAGGTATTAACGAGGTTGCCGTTGTGGGCCAAGGCTAAGGTTCCTAGGCGCGTCTCTACTATTACGGGTTGGGCATTGGCGACTCGGCTAGAGCCAGTGGTGGAATATCGGGTATGGCCGACGGCAATATCGCCAGGAAGTTGTTCAAGAATCTGTTCGTCAAAGACCTGAGTGACCAAACCCATGTCTTTATGGACATGCACCTTATCTTCTTGGAAAGTCGCAATCCCGGCGGATTCTTGACCCCGATGCTGGAGGGCAAATAGCCCAAAGTAAACGAGCTTCGATGCCTCATGGCTTGAGGTGTAAACCCCAAAAACACCACAGGCTTCTTCAGGCTTATCGGCTGCCAAAAGATCAAGGGGATCGTAAGGGTTGGCTGGGTCAGTGAGTTCTTGAGCGTTTAAGCTTGTCATGAGCACCGCACCACCTGCATACGTTGGGGAAATATTAAGGAATATTTAAGACAATAACAAACTTCTTGAACCATCGCCTATCCAAAATGGGGATTAGGCTCTTTAATCATTGAGCTTCTTTTCGATGGCATGACTCCAGCAATCGGTCATCTCAGCGAGAGAGACTGAAAGGAGTCTTTGATCGTTGGCAGTCAGAGTAAAAGTCCCTTGACCACTGACCCGCCCTAGCAGTTCCCAAGAAAATGTTTGAGCTTGAAGATAGGATTCCCAGGTTTGCTGATCTTGCGATCGCACGGACACCACAATCCTAGCGCCTCCTTCTGAGAACAACAGCTCATCCCAACGAATTCCTTCGCTAGGCACCTCGATCTCGGCCCCTAGCCCACCGCTAATGCAGGATTCAGCTAGAGCGACAGCTAGCCCCCCTTCGGCACTATCGTGGGC
>JBAUJD010000484.1:0-2887 GCA_049683515.1 Thermosynechococcaceae cyanobacterium
GCCCTGTTGATAGTCTTCGAGTGCATTGAGGGTGCGAATAAAGGTCGATTTCCCTGAGCCAGACGGTCCCATCAGCACCACCACCTCTTGGCGCTGCACCGCTAAGCTCACCCCCTGCAGGACGTGAAACTTGCCATACCATTTATGAATGTCTTCCGCAGTAATGATGGGGGGGTGCTCGGTCATGCCTAGTGTGATGATGGCCTCTGTAGCAAGTATCGCTCAACCAG
This sequence comes from Thermosynechococcaceae cyanobacterium, assembly GCA_049683515.1. Taxonomy (GTDB): domain Bacteria; phylum Cyanobacteriota; class Cyanobacteriia; order Thermosynechococcales; family Thermosynechococcaceae; genus RCC1774. The sequence goes on from JBAUJD010000484.1 coordinate 231, forward strand.
GGTTAGACTGACGCGTTAAGTTGATTGGGCGCTGAGCACTGCTCTGTAACCCATCGATCTATGGCAGCATTGACAAGTTCGGGGCGCTCATCATGGGGACAGTGACCGGCATCAATGAGTTCTAAGTCTGCATCAGGATAGTACTCTCGAAAAATCTCAGTCTTATCAGGCGTCATCCAAGGATCTGCTGCGCCCCACAGCAAAAAGAGAGGACGGTCTAATGCCTTGAGCAATACGTCAAGGGTACGGCCCGGAGGCGACTTGAAGACCGCAGAAAAAACCTGCAGCGCCCCTTGATCGAGAGCGGGTCTGCGAATCTCTTCGACGAGCTGATCGGTAATGGCGGTTTTGTCTTTGTAGACCTGGGTCAAAACTTTTCTGATTTGCGATCGCCGTCTTGCATTGAAAAACAAAAACAGGCTCATCGCGTCAATCACAAGACCTGAACGGAAAATCTTCTGTCGGGCCTGCCCAATTCGCTTCTTCCAGGCAGTCTGTGGAACTTCGGGAACCGTAAACCGACCGGCACAGTTGAGTAAGATGATGCCTCGCACCCATTGGGGACAATCCACTGCAAAGCAAAGTGACGCATAGCCGCCTAGTGAATTCCCGGCAATAAAAACCGGCTCCTGGATCACCTCTTCACAGAAGGCCCGAAATTGATCGCGCCACAGTTCGACGGTGTAGAGGATGTTGGGCTTTTGCGATCGCCCAAATCCCAGCAGATCAATGGCCCAGACCCGATAATTCTGCGATAGCACCTCAATATTCTTGCGCCAGTGATCGGTTGAAGCGCCAAAGCCGTGTACTAACAGTAAGCACGGTCCCTGTGTTCCTTTCTGAACATAGTGGATCTGTCGATCTTGCCAATTCCAGTAGGTTTGCTCTTGGGATTGAGTCGGGGTTAGGGCAACGGTCACAACAATATCCTTAAACGCAATAGTCACCTTCTTTTATGGATACAACATCTTGATCGTTTTTTCAGATGGGAACACTGTTAAAGACCTACGGGTCAAGTCTGTTATCCCTATGCTGTCTCACTAGACGCTATACTATGGTCTAAGCAAGGGTAATCTTAAAGCCTTGAAAATGCGAGTAAGCGAGGTGCAATGATGCTCTCTCCAGACGAATTAATTGGACAAAGGGTATGGCTCACCGTTGAGCGAGATCCTGATTATCCTGACGTTGACCCTTACCGAGTTAAGGCCATATTGACGCAGCCCACGTCTCCGCCGTGGTTTTTTGCCCGCTACGAAGAGCCACCGGTGCGGATTCGAGAATCAGGGAAATGGGTTTCTCTCTATGAAGCGCAGCAGGCCATTCTATTTGATCCCGTCATTGACTATGACGATAGCGATGATTATGACGAAGAATTCTCTAACGAATTAGAACTATCTGAGTAAAACACCAATTGCCAAAAAACTCTGACTTCAATCGGAAGCCGAGGGGCAAAAAAACGAGACAAACCATGCCATGATCAAGAAGCGCAGTTATTGATTATGGAGAATCATCGGTGTCCGAAGAACAAAATCAGGCTTTAGAGTTACAGTCGAATCCATCAGAGAATCCCTTAAATTTGGCAGTTCGCAACACGCTGCCCAACAATCGTCCCATCTCATCTAACCGTGACGAAGATATCGATGATTTCGTGGGGTACATGGATTAGAACTTTCACTTAGTGGGCACCGTTCGCCTCGAACTGCGGTGCAATCAGGGGTATAGTTTGTACTGCCGATCTTAATACCGGAGAATTGCGATGCCAGCCGCCGTTGGAATGATTGAGACCTATGGTTATCCTGCTGTGTTGGCTGCTGCCGATGCCATGGTCAAGGCGGGACGGGTGACGCTGGCAAAGTATGAAAGCTGTGCCAGTGGGCGCTATCTGATTTCGATTCGTGGCCCGGTCTCTGAAGTCAAGATGGCGATGGCGGCGGGTATTGAGGCGGTGGAAAAACTGCCGGAAGCAGCCAAGGTGGAGACTTACATTATTATTCCGAATCCGACGGAAAATATTGAGGCGGTTTTGCCGATTTACTACACCGAAGAGGCTGAACCTTACCGAGTCATTTGAAGACTCACAAAACGGGTCTGTTGAGTTGCGATCGGGGAATGTTTTTTTGAGGCTTCGGGCACGTAAAATGGTCAAGGGCCATCTATTGAGACCATATCAGACGATTATTTTTAGGAGTTCACCGAATGCCGCAGGCCGTTGGTTCACTTGAGACAAAAGGATTTCCGCCCGTGTTGGCTGCTGCCGATGCCATGGTGAAGGCTGGGCGAGTGACGCTAGTTAGCTATGTGCGAGCTGGAAGTGCCCGATTCACCATCAATATCCGGGGCGATGTGCAAGAGGTCAAAATGGCTATGGAAGCTGGGATCGAGGCGGCAAAGAAGACCCCCGGCGGCGTTTTAGAAACCTGGGTTGTGATTCCGCGCCCCCACGAAAATGTCGAAGCGGTGATGGATATTCACTACACCGAAGCCGTAGAAGATTTCCGACAGGCGGTTAATGGGTATGGTGCCCTTCCTCCTGGTCCTCGATCCTAAAGAGTTGTTTTATGTCTAATAGTCCTTCAGTCTCGCCTGAAACCAATCCAGAATTAGAGGCGTTGTTTCTATCTCTGCGCCGCAAACAAGGAACTTGGGTGGAGTGGGGG
>JBAUJD010000485.1:0-6713 GCA_049683515.1 Thermosynechococcaceae cyanobacterium
GGCTCGTAGTGAGGAGTGCAGTGTACGGCGCTTGCAATCCGGTCCCATTCGACAAACAAATTTCGTTTCTGCTGCTCTTCACTCATCTTTCTTTGACGTTGGGCATCCTTGCAAAGGGCTTTTTTCTAATCTTCAGAAATCCTAAGACTCCTTCCGAAGGTCAATTGAGCGCTTTTTTAGCTCTCATGTCATTGTTCTCACTTCTCTTTTTGACAGCATTGAATTTTACTGGAATGGCTTGCAAATAGGGCGGGTCAATCGATCTACCTCTGGGTGAAAGCGGAGGTAGATCTTCTGAAAGCGATCAAGCTGTGAATTCTCAGGAATTGGTGCAGATTTTGCAGGAACTGGGACTGCCGGTGACCGGTGACGTTAGCAAAAAGTCGCTTTTATTTATACTTCTAGGACTGATCGGTTATCTTGCCGGGACCGGTTGCGGGTGCATTTGTTAGAGGCTGAGGTGGGAGAGGTGCGATCGCATATGACCCAGCAGCTTCTCAACCAAACTATCGCCTGAAACACTCAAATTTCCTATGTCTTAGCCTATCGTGTGGCAGGGTAAAGTCTCGTTCCAACACCCTATAAATTGCCACAGGCACCGGAGGTTAGTGGGGCTGGAATATGACTATATATGACATTCACCCCTGACATAAGCTCACTGACACTGTAGGTCAATATATCTACAATGAAAGAGTATACGTAGAGCGTGTTCTGTTAAAGATAAAGTTTAGTTTCATCATAAAACTCTAAATCACTCAATTTATCTATCTGGGGGACAGAGAGGTTGAGTGAAGCACTTATAGGTGCACCGAAGGCTGAGGGGGTAAGCGAAGATTTGGCCTATGAAATTTGTTGTTTTGCTAGTTCGATTGTGGAATACCGTTGTAAAGGTTGGATTAAGTCTATCCTGTCTTATTGATAGGAAGTCTATCCTGTCTTATTGATAGGAATTTTTCTAGCAGATGGCATTTGCACCTTTGTTTTATAAGCTTCGTGAGATATTCGCGTAAGTAATACTAGTTGCGCTGACAAGTACTTGAACGTCATTAAGAGGACTTGCCTCTCCTAAGTCAGGGGAGTCTGGAGAGTCATTCCATGGCTTTATTTATAAGGCAAATTTTATTCCCTGGCTTTTGCATTTTAATTTTAGTTAGTCCTATGCTTCAAACAATAGATACTAAGGAATTAGGTTAGGTACAGATGAATCTCCCTACTTTAAGAGTCATTGGTTCATCTGTGACAGCACTGCCTTTTACTGAGCAGATAGACATCCTAATGCAGTGGGCTGTTAATCGCCGTAGTCAAGCCGTTTGCGTGGCAAACACCCACATGCTGATTGAAGCCTATCGAAATCCAGTATTTAGCACAGTCTTGAGAAGTGCTGACATGGTGACCCCGGACGGTATGCCATTGGTTTGGATGATGAAGCTCATGGGTGCTTTGAACCAAGATCGCGTCGCTGGAATGGATATTTTTCGGGCTCTCTGCAAAACTGCGCCTCAGCAAAAGGTCAGTATCTTTCTGCTTGGCTCTCAGAGTGATATTCTCAATCGAATCAGAGTTCGACTTGAGGATGAGTTCCCCGATCTAGACATTGCCGGTATTGAACCCCTGCCGTTTCGACCCATGACGCCAGCAGAAGATCAGAGCATGATTGAGCGAGTCAATGCCAGCGGAGCCGGTCTTGTTTTTCTGGCCCTAGGTTGTCCCAAGCAAGAAGCCTGGATTGCTCAACATAAGCACCAGATTCAAGCGGTCATGATTGGTCTTGGTGGTGTTTTCCCGGTGTATGCAGGCATTCATAAAAGAGCACCTCGTTGGATTCGAGAATCTGGTTTTGAGTGGCTTTATCGTTTACTCCAAGAACCAAGGCGCTTATGGAAGCGCTATAGAACCACTATCCCAGTATTTATCTGGCTAGCGCTGAGGCAAATTCTGGTGCAGAAGGGAAGGGGGGAGCCGTTGATGCGATCGCGAGTTTGACGAGGAGAAATTATGATTACCACCTGTCAAAAGGATAAGTCTCAGGCCAGACCTAAAGCTAAGCCAATCCATCGTTTTAACTATTGCAACTATTGTCATTTCCGAGATTCCAAAATCAACGTGATACGAAGAGCAATTGTTTCATTGATATTTTGATACACAACCCTATCTATTTGAATTAGCAATGCAAGACTCTACTGAAGTGTTATATGGATCTGCAGTTTTTCCTAACAATGAGAATCCTGCGTCTCTTTCGAATGCCTTAATAAGCCAACCTAGCCTTATTTCATCTTCTCCTAGTGGTCTTGGAACAAATCTAGTATTTATTGACTCTAATGTTGAGAACTTTCAGCCTCTAGTTGATGGAGAGTCGATAGATGCTGATGTCTTTTTACTAAATTCTGTCAGTGATGGCTTCAAGCAGATCAGTGAAGTTATTTCTAGGTATGAGAACATTTCGAGTATTCATATTGTTTCTCATGGTTCAGAAAATAACCTACAACTAGGGACTTCTCAGCTTAGTTCTGAAACTCTAGATCTGTATCGAGATGAGCTAACCGGCTGGTCCGGCTTTTTGGCGAGCGAAGCCGATATTCTCATTTACGGTTGTAACCTAGCTGCGGGGGAGGATGGAGCAGCACTGATTCAATCTCTTGGTGAAATTACAGGAGCTGATATTGCTGCTTCAGTTGACTTAACTGGTAATAATGAATTCGGCGGAGACTGGGAGCTTGAGTTTGAGACGGGAGTCATTGAGGCAGAGGTTGTTTTTGAGCCAGGCGCTCTCGCCTCATTTGAGGGTGTCCTGAGCACCCTAATTGTCGCGAATCGGACGACGAATAGTATTTCTCGGTATGAGACGAATGGCCAGGGTGGCTTTGGGGCAGCCGTTAACTTTAATGTGGCTGGAACTCAACCCTCGACAGTGGTGCTGGGCGACATCAATAGGGATGGCCTGGACGATGTGTTAAGCACGGATGAAGGTTCCAACAGTATTTCACTGCTCATTAATAATGGAGTCGGTGGTTTCGGGGCAGCACAGCGTTTTGCCTCTGGTGGGACTCAGCCCGCTGAACTGGCGCTGGGGGATGTTAATAACGATGGCTGGTTGGATGCGATCTCACTCAACGTGGGTTCCAACAACGCCTCGGTTTTCTTGAATAACACCAGTGGTACATTTGGCTCGGCACAGATCTTCTCAGTGGGTAGTACGCCAGTGGGCCTGGGAGTTGCCGACTTGAACGGCGACGGTAACTTAGATGTTTTTACCGCCAATCTGCAAAATGAAACCGTCAGCGTTAACTTGGGCAATGGCAACGGTAGCTTTGGCACAGCTTCTGCAGGAGTCGGCATTGGTGCACGTCCCCTAGATATGGCGATGGCAGACCTGAATGCTGACGGTATTCAGGACTTCATCACGGCTAACGCCAGTTCTCGCAATGTCTCAGTAGGTCTAGGTAATGGTGTAGGTGGGTTTACCGTCACCAGCTTTGGTGTGGGTGCGCGACCCAATGCAGTCACCGTTGGCGACATTGACAACGATGGCGATCTAGACCTGTCAACCTCAAACTTCAGCAATAATACCGTTGCTGTTCTACGCAATAACGGCACCGGCGGCTTTAGCGGGTTAACCAGCTTCGCCGTCGAAAGTAACCCATCGGATGTAGCGTTTGGCGATATCAATGGGGATGGAAACCTGGATATTATGACCAGCAACGCAACCTCTAACAATATCTCTATTCTCACAGGCAATGGCAGCGGTGGGTTCACCGCTCAAGCTAGTCTGACCCCAGCAACGACCCCAGCAGGGTTTGCGTTTTCTGAAAACTTGGGGGGGGGGGCAGTCCCAGATACAACTGCACCTGTGTTGCAGACAGCTACGGTGAATGGGACTAGCCTGATTCTCACCTACAATGAAGCGCTTGATGGCGCGTCTGACCCATTAGTCAGTAACTATGTGGTCAGGGTCAATGGAGTAGCGGCAACCGTCAGCACCGCCAATGCCAATGGCACCACGGTCGCGCTGACGCTGGGGAGTGCAGTTGCGGTTGGTGACACAGTGACGGTGGCCTATACCCCTGGTAGCACCCCCGTTCAAGATGTGGCAGGCAATGATGCCATTGCCTTGAGTGCTCAAGCCGTGACGAATAACACCGTTAACGGTGGGGGCAACTCATCCTTGATTGTTACCAATCGGAATTCAGGCACAATTTCAGTCTTTGAAAGCGATGGTAGCGGTGGATTTACAACTCAAACCACTTACTCAACGGGCGGCACTCAGCCATTCGCAGTTGCAATCGGTGATATCAATCAAGATGGCAACGACGACGTCGTTGTTGCCAACCGGGGTTCTGACACGCTAGCTCTGCTGATTAATAACGGGTCAGGTGGGTTCCTCGCTCCTCAAACCTTTGCTGTGGGTGATCAGCCTGTCCATGTCATTCTTGAAGACGTCAATGACGATGGCTATCTAGATGCCCTTGCCCCCAATAATAGTAATGGCACTGTATCCGTTCTGCTGGGTAATACCAGCGGTGGGTTTGCTCCTCAAACCACTGTGACCGCAGGTGCAGGTGCCTGGGAGGTGGCAATGGCTGATCTGAATAATGATGGTAATCTCGACCTGTTAACCGTCAATGCAACGGCTGGGACCGTCACTGTTAACCTTGGCAATGGCCTGGGTGGTTTTGCAGCGCCCAGCGGTAACTATGGGGTCGGTAGTCGCCCAGAGGGTCTAGTGCTGGAGGATGTTAACAACGACGGTAACATCGACTTTATTGTCAGTAACGCCAGCTCTCGAAATGTCTCTGTGGGCTTGGGTAATGGTGTCGGCGGGTTTACCACTCCTGTCAACTACGGGACCGGGGGGAGTGGCTCTAGCCCATTAGCTGTTGGTGACTTGAACAGAGATGGCTTTGCAGATATTGCAGTGGGCAACACCCAGGATGATAACCTGGCCATTCTGTTGAATAACGGAAATGGCACATTTGCCGCGCCCAGGCTCTTCTCGCTCGGGGACCAACCCTTTGATATCCTGCTCCGGGACATCAACGGCGATAGCAATCTGGATGTAATGTCAGCAAACGCAGCGGCGAACACCGTCACTGTCTTGGCAGGTAACGGTGCGGGTAACTTTACCCTGTTAACGACACTGACCACGGGAGTGGCCCCGGCTGACTTGGCCTTTGGCAATCTCGGTGGCGGTGGGACGACGAATCCTGGGGGTGGGATGACGAATCCTACTGCACCGACGTTAGTGAATGCAGTCGTCAGTGGTACATCTGTTAACAGTTTCTTGAAGTTGATTTATAGCGAACGCTTAGATGGCAATGCCGATCCGGTTCCGGGTAATTACACTGTGATCGTAAATGGTGTCGTTCGGACTGTCTCTAACGTTGATGTGCAGCCGGGGACCGATGCAGAGGGCACAAACGTCATCCTGACATTGGCGAATCCCATTGTCCAAGGCGATGTTGTGTCGGTGAACTATACCCCAGGGGCCATAGCGGTTCAAGATCTTGAGGGTAACGATGCCGCTGGTTTTACCAATCAGGCTGTAACAAATCTGCGTGACTTTACTTTGACCTACGACTTCATGACAGTCGGGGATGTCTTTGACTTCACCGAATTTGGCTATACCTACGATGATGGCTATGTGACTAACTTTAGTTCATTGCCAGCAGCAGCAGCTAACACAACGGGGTTAGATGTTCGCAAAAATGCAGCAGAGATGACCCTAGAAGAGATTGATGCTTATCTCAATGCTATCTTGACTCTAAAAGGAACAACAGTCTTAACCAATAACGGTATCGAGATCAGCCTCTATGACCAATTTGTCGCGGCTCATGTGTCTACATCAGATGCCGTCGGTCGTCGGGCTCCTGATGGTAGCACCATGGTCAACCCGGCCCACGGCGGATCAGCTTTTATGCCATGGCATCGTCTGCTACTTACAGAATACGAAAATGCGCTGCAAGCGGTAAACCCAGATGTCGTTCTACCCTATTGGGATTGGACTGATTTAGGTACAACCATGAATGTTGTTTTTCAAGATAATTTCATGGGGCCAGCAGCTCAAGGCAACGTTACAACCGGTTATTTTAGTCTGGCTAATGGTTGGGGCGTACGTAGTGATTTGAGTAATGGTCGATGGACCGGGGTTAGTGCCACACCAAGAAGTTTGGGGCGCAATGTCGGTCGTAACGTAACCAACCCAGGAACTTGGGAGACTAATCTCGCGACGATCCTAAACAATAATGCCTATAACCTGTTTGCCAATAATGTAGAGCGAGGTACTGGGGCTCACAATAATGCCCATGGTTTTGTCGGTGGCACCATGGCCAACGTCGCGGCCTCTCCCAATGACCCTATTTTCTGGATGCTCCATGCAAATGTTGATAGGCTCTGGGCTGAATGGCAGGTCAACAATCATTGGGGTACGGGGTTCTACAATCAGAATTCTCAGAGCTATGGTCATAGATTAAGTGATCCTCTTTACCTGTGGGATAACGGAGCGGTTCCCATTGCAGCCGATCTGCGAGATTTGGTGCCTAAATTCCCTGGGGCGAATGCCAGCGCAATTGTGAATGGCAATACTACTATTAACGGTAACTTGCAGAACGATGGTGTTGTTGCACCAGGTAACTCTCCTGGGATTATCCATGTCGAGGGGAATTACAACCAGGGCAGTACGGGTGAGCTGACGATTGAACTTGCAGGTCGCGAGCCTG
>JBAUJD010000486.1:0-3533 GCA_049683515.1 Thermosynechococcaceae cyanobacterium
CAGTAAGCATTCATCTATTTTGAACAGGAGTCTCGGGTGAACGGGTATACAGGACGCTACGGCGCAATTCTTGGCTGCACAGTTGCAGCATTAGGCATGGTTAGCCAGCCAGCATCAGCGGCACAGACAGAAATTACAGGTGTCCAGTTGAATCCCACCTCTGGTGGCGTGCAACTGGTACTCAATACACAGGGCAACCAGCGCCCCCCGGTCTTTACCGTGAACCGAGGTAACAGCTCTGTTGCTGATGTTAACAACACGCAGCTTCGCCTGCCGGATGGGGGTGAGTTCCGTGAGACTAATGGTCTTCCTGAGGGGATTAAGTCGATTTCAGTTCGTCAGCTAGACAGCAACACGATTCGGATTCAGGTTGATGGCGTTAACGCGGCCCCGATTGCCGATATTGTCCGTAGCGATAACCGTAAAGGCGTCTTTGTGATGCAGTTTGAGGCTGGTACGCCTGATACTGCGACGACTTCGAGCGTGCCTAGCACCGCTCGGCCTAACGTGACCCCTCCTTTTAAGGGTCGTGCCAGTGCGCCGCCTGTTGGTGACTTGGCTATTGCACCTCTGAACGTCGATCCCGACAAGATTGAGCTGGGTAGTGGTCGGATTATTCCTAAGCTCTTGCTTCGAGATGCTCCTGTTCGTGAGGTGGTTACCCTTTTGGGCCGTGCCGCAGGCGTCAACGTTGCTTTCTCTGAAGATGGCGAAGGCGATACTGGCTCTACCATTTCTCTTGATATTGAGAATGAGTCTGTTGATGATGTTTTCAACTATGTAATTCGTTTGTCTGGGCTACAGGCTAACCGGGTTGGTCAGACTGTGTTTGTCGGCAAAGAGCTTCCGGGTGATGCACAGAATCGTGTGGTTCGAAGTGTGCGCTTGAATCAGATGAAAGCTACGGCAAAGGTCACATCGAAAAGATCGCTTAAGTCATCTGCTGAGACCGGTGGCAGTGTGAGTGGTAGTGGAGACAATTCTGGTTCTACGACTGCATCGACAGCGCTTGATCGCTCCTCTGATGTTAGTGAAGAAGTTGAAGGGAAGGGAGCCAAAGAGGTTTTAGAATCCTATGGTGCTAACGAGTCAGGAGATGCGGTCTCGACCTTATTGAAGGGACTGTCTGTTGTGGCAGATTCTAGAACCAATTCAGTGACTTTGATTGGTACACCTCGGAAAGTGGAGGTGGCAACGTCTTTGTTAACACAGCTTGATGTGCGACAACGACAGGTTGCGGTTAATGTTCAGTTTATTGATGTGAATTTACTGAAAAGCAAGTTAACGAATACTGATATTCGATACAAAGCGAATAATGGCTTGGGTCTTGGCGTTACGAGAGGCAACTTCAACGTCAATCTGGGTAATGCCGCTGACTTTGCTGGCAATGCTCTCAGTGGTGGCATCCTGGGGCTGACGAATAATTTTCTAGCTGCCCTTCAGGTCTCAATTCAGAATCAAAATGCCAAGATTCTCACCAATCCGACGCTCCTTATTCAAGAAGGTAGTGCGGCTCAAGTGAATCTCACCGAGCAAATTTTCTCTGGTACTAGAGTGACTGATTCCAGTAATGGGACTAGCTCCGGTGCAACGACAGCGACTCAATCTGTTGAACCCATTATTCAAAATGCTGGGGTCATCATGAATGTGTCAGTGGATAGAATTGACGATAATGGGTTTGTTACCCTCAATGTCTCGCCAGAAGTTAGCTCACTCTCGAACCAAACCTTTGTAGATGCGTTTGGAAGTACTGCTAATCTCTTGCAGCAGCGTCGTGTGGAGACTGGACAAATCCGAATTCGTGATGGTCAAACGCTTGTCATGGCAGGCATTATTCAAGACCAGGATCGAGTTGATGTTACCAAAGTTCCAATCCTGGGTGACATTCCCTTGTTAGGTCAATTGTTCCGTCGGACTAATAATTCAAAGCAGCGAAGTGAGTTGGTTGTGCTGATTACGCCTCAGATTGTCAATGATTCTGATGAGTCTACCTATGGCTACAATTACACACCTGGTACAGAAGCTCAAAATCTAATTAGGCGCTAGTTTCTGTTACACCTCATTATCCTAGCTCCTGCTAGCGGCACACATCTCTCTGTTAAGGGGGATGTGTGCTTTTGAGTACACAGGGTGATAATCCATTCTTAGAGATGTCTCCAAAGATTTCAGCCTATTGAAATGGGTTGAACCCTTCTCTCAGCAGGGAACCCTAGAACAGTAGGCGCAATGTTCAGGAGTATCACCATGCGCCTTGGGACTTTACAACTGTATTGTGGAATCGCCTCTATGTTGCTGTGGCCTGTCTGCGGTCTGCTGTTACAGTCTCCTCTGTGGCCTTTTGGCCTTCTGGCTCTATTGCTAGCAATGGGCATTATTGGATTAGCCTATTGGCGCAGCCGCCAATTAGGCAAGTCTTTAATCCCTTACTAAGCGCCGTACTCACTGCCGTCTGGCATAGTTGCACCGCTCCAGACAATATTGATTAAGGTAGCGCTGCTCAACTCCGCTCGTGCTAAATTGGCGCGAGTACAGTTGGCATCGGTTAGGTTTGCCCGCGCCAGATAGGTGGTTACCAATGACGCTTCAGTCAGGTTAACCCCTTCTAAATTGGCTCGGCTGAGGTTAGCGCGATTGAGCTTGGTTCGCTGTAGGTTCGCTTGAGAGAAGTTGGCTTGGGTTGCGATCGCATCCGTCAAATTCGCTCCCTCCAAATCACAGCCACAGAAATTGGCCTGATTCAGCTTCACCCGCTCCATCTTCGCTGAAACCAGCCTTGCCCCCTGCACATTCGCCTCAGAGAAATCAACCTCACTGAGCAACGCACCGCTTAAATTAGCGCCTCGTAAATCAGCCTGGGCTAAATTGGCCCCCTTCAAATTCACATCCCGCAGATTCGCTCCCTGCAAATTAACCTTGGCTAGATCCGCACCGCGCAGATTGGCCCCCCGCAAATCAACCCGACACAAAATCGCGCCCCGCAGGTTTACTGGATCTCCGCGTCGCTCTTCCCGTAGATTCGCCCCTCTTAAACAGGCTCCGGTCAGATTGGTACTGCTCAAATTCGTCTCGCGTAGGTCGGCATCCATCAAATTGGCATCGGTGAGATCGGCCAGTGCTAAATTGGCCCCCTGCAGCATGGCCCCCTGCAAGCTGACCCCATGCAGACTGGCATTACTAAGATTGGCCCGTTCTAGATTGGCCTGACCTAAATTTGCGCCACTCAAATCAGATTGACTCAGGTTACTGTCCTTAAAGCTGGCCCGATTAAGATAGGCAAGCTGGAGCTGAATCCCTTGTAAATCTGCCGCAGTGAAATCAGCCCCGATCAGGTCGGCTCCTAATAAGCTTTGATTCCGCAGCACCTGACGACTAAAATCAATACTGCCTGCTGCATATCGAGTGAGTAGCTCGTGACCGTTCATGGGTTATGCCCCTGCAGGAAAGAATTGGCTGTTGTTCACAGCCTTCAGCGTCGTCACATCTTTTGCAACAGCCCGTGCTGGCTTCTCCACCCTCCGCGAGGGTATCGTCGT
>JBAUJD010000487.1:0-2026 GCA_049683515.1 Thermosynechococcaceae cyanobacterium
AAAGTCAGGCGCATTAATGAGGCTAGTAATGTCAAGCTCAGATGATGCCATAATTGTCTACAATACAGGCGCAGTAACCATTATGACTATTCTCAGTTAATCTTTCTTATTGCTCTGACTAATTACGCCGTATGTTTGGCGGAGTAGGTAATCGAACAGATAGGATAGAGGCACGATCCTATCAACGACAATTCATGGCTTTCTTCAGACAATACATTGCTCCGCTTTTCATTGTTCTTATCTTTTTAGTGGCGCTGCTAGCCGTCAGCGTTCGTATTTTCTTGCCTGCAGATATGGCTCAACCGGCTCCCATTGAAACCGATGGAACGGCGCTACTAACTGTGCCATCCCTAGCTAGTACGATGGCCCTGCTTTAAGTTGGTGCCTCAAGATCTGTTCTGTCAGCATTTTCAACTTCGGGCGGGTCAGCGTTGCGATCGAACCCTCTTGCTGACCCTCATGCAGCGCACCTATCAAGAGACCTATCCCCAGTGTCAAGGGGAACATCTTGAGGATGCGATGGGTCGTTACTGGTCTCCTGACGCTCCAGCTTGGTTTGTAACGCTAGTGGATCAGACTCAAACTGTCGCCTGCCTGTGGTTAGGGCGGGCAGTGGATCCGGTCAGCGGTGAAACGTATACCCACGTTCTATTGCTCTACGTGTTCCCTGAATATCGATGTCGGGGTCTAGGCACCGCTCTAATGCAAAAAGCCGAAGATTGGGCGAGACAGCAGGGCGATCGCAAAATCGGCCTGCAGGTATTTGAAGCAAGCAAGCCTGCTCAGTTGTTGTATCGTCAATTAGGGTACAGCACCTATGCTCGCACCCTGATCAAGCCCCTGCCAGAAAACTAAAAGCAATCCTAAGTTCCTGACCATTGCCCTGACAGACAGATAAGATAATAAGAATTTAATGCGTAAAATAATTATTCTTACAAGCAACGTGACCCAACGCACCTCAAGATTACAGGTCCGTTAGCTTGAGTACTTCGTACAGCCTACCGCTGACGGTCTAGAACCAGCTTCCGAGAACCCATCATTCCCATCGATCGCTAAACAACAGGAGTTGTGAATAATCCGAGATGACTGAACAAGACAAAACCTTGCCATACAACAGCTTTGAAGATCCCCGTTGCGAGGGCTATCTAGAAGATGGCCGCACGGGAATGAATCCATCGACCCTGAAGCGAGCCTTCCTCAACAACCTCTTCTATGTTCAGGGAAAATTTAAAGCGCTGGCAACCCCCAACGACTACTACATGGCCCTTGCCTATGCCATTCGCGATCGCCTCCTTCAACGCTGGATTAATACCGCTGCCATCTACACCTCCCAAGGCTCTCGCACGGTGGCCTATTTCTCAGCCGAATTCCTGATGGGTCCCCATTTGGGCAACAACCTGATCAACCTTGATATTTATAAAGATGTTGAGAAAGGCATCGCCGAAATGGGCCTCAATCTTGACGATCTACTGGAGCAAGAAGAAGAACCCGGTCTCGGTAATGGTGGTTTAGGGCGTCTAGCCGCCTGCTATCTCGACTCCCTTGCCACCCTAGAGATTCCGTCACTGGGATACGGCATCCGCTACGAGTTTGGCATCTTTGATCAAGAGATAGAAGACGGCTGGCAGGTCGAGATCACTGATAAATGGCTACGCTTCGGTAATCCCTGGGAAATTGCACGCCCTGAATGGGCCGTCAAAGTCAAGCTAGGGGGCCACACCGACCACTACGCCGACGATCATGGCCGCTATCGGATTCGCTGGGTTCCTGATCAACAGGTGACCGGCATTCCCTATGACACCCCCATCCTCGGCTGTCAGACCAACACGGCCAATACCCTGCGGCTCTGGACCGCAGAAGCGCCTGAATCCTTTGACTTTAAGGCGTTTAACTCCGGTGATTATCTAGGGGCGGTCTACCAAAAAGTCGTCTCTGAAAATATTTCTAAAGTTCTATACCCCAATGATGATTCCTCTCAAGGGAAGAAACTGCGGTTAACACAGCAGTATTTCTTTGTGTCCTGCTC
>JBAUJD010000488.1:0-2991 GCA_049683515.1 Thermosynechococcaceae cyanobacterium
TGTTCATGCTGGCTCCCTTTGTCCCCAATGGACTGACGGGGCTTCTGATCGTGGCCTGTGCCGCGTTCTGGGTATTGCTGACGCTATCAGATGATATTTTGAACCCCTATCAGATTTCTCCGGTCCATTTGATTCTGGGGCTGTACTGGGTTGTAGCGATCGCAGCTACGGCTCTCTCGCCCGTCAAGGCAGCGGCAGCGACGGGACTGGCTAAGTTGACCCTCTATTTATTTGTGTTTGTGCTGGGGGAACGGGTGTTGCGATCGCAACGTTGGCGCTCTGTCCTGGTCTCCATCTATTTGCACACCGCACTGATTGTCTCCGTCGAAGGTTGGCGGCAGCAATTCTTTGGGGCAGCAGCACTCGCGACCTGGAACGATCCCACCGCCACCTATGGTGATGCCATTCGGGTCTATAGCTTTTTAGGCAACCCCAACCTCTTAGCCGCCTACATCTTGCCTACCATTCCCCTCAGCCTCTGTGCGCTGTTCGCTTGGAAGCGCTGGGGCCCCAAGCTACTGGCGGCGGTCATGCTCGTGATCAACGGTGCCTGTATGTACTGGACCGGCAGCCGAGGCGCTTGGATTGGCTTGGTCGTTGCTTTATGCGTGGCAGCAGCGCTGCTGCTCTATTGGCTATTGCCCCGCCTCCCTAAATTTTGGCGACTTTGGGCCTTCCCGATTGTGTTTGGCACCTTGGCAGGCATCGCCATCCTCGGCGTTCTCACCGTAGAACCACTACGGGAGCGAGTTCTGAGCATCTTCGCAGATCGTGAAGACAGCAGCAACAACTACCGCATCAACGTCTGGGCTTCCGTCCGCAGGATGATTCGAGCCTATCCGATTCTCGGTATCGGCCCTGGGAATGCGGCCTTCAATAAGATTTATCCTCTGTATCAACTGCCTAATTACAGTGCTCTCAGTGCTTACTCTATTTATCTAGAGCTATTGGTAGAGGTTGGTGTGGTTGGCTTTACCTGCTTTCTATGGTTTCTGTTGGTCTTGCTCAATCGGGCATTCGTTGCCCTGCAGCAGCTTCGAACGCAGCAAAGCCAAGAGGTTCTATGGCTAATTGCCGGTGTGGCAACCATTACCGGTATGCTCGCCCACGGCGCAGTAGATACGGTTTGGTATCGTCCTGAAATTGCAACCCTCTGGTGGTTTATGGTGGCTCTGGTGACCAGCTATGCGACTAAACCGGCCCCCAAACCGTTACGTTCATAACAGCAAATGTTATCAATGGGGTATAGCCTCGTGAAAACTCTAGGCAATCTCGGCAAGAACGATTGCCGTTGCTAGAGTTAGACCCAGGGATATCACTGTCATACCCATGCTTTTTTAAGATCAACCGATGTCTATCGTAGCCACCCAAGCCCCTGTCGCTCGCCCTCAAGAGAAACAGGCCGCTAAGACCCTTCGCAAGCCCTATCCTAACTTCAAGGTGATTGTGCTCAATGACGATTTCAACACCTTCCAGCACGTCACCCAATGCCTGCTTAAATACATTCCGAATCTAACCGTCGATCGAGCGCAGGAACTCACGGAGCAAATTCACTTTGAGGGTCAGGCCATTGTCTGGGTTGGCCCCCAGGAGCAGGCGGAGCTGTATCACATGCAGCTTCAGCGAGCAGGCTTAACAATGGCCCCTCTAGAAGCGGCCTAGGCAGGAATCCGTACTAATTGAAGCGTTTGTTATGGCGGACTTACCCCGTCGAGGCCGACTGGTCCTCAATCACTCCACCCACGTCCCAGGACTCATTCCAGTCCTAGAGCGTCTTGCCAAAATTGAAGGCATCCAGACCATTACACCTGGCGTGATCGGTCGCGCCAAGGCACATGCCCCTCAGCTCCGGCTAAAAATATCGGTTCCCATTCGGGGCGGTTTCAAAGTGATTGCACGGCGAGGCAAAACCGTACAAGAAATTTTTGTCATTGGTCATCTCAACCGGAGTGACCTAGAATCTTGGCTTGCCCAAGCCACTGGCTGAAAGGCAACCTACGCCGCCTTAACACCGAGCAAAAACGAGGTTGCGGTGGCTAGGTTCGCATGAATCACCGTGGGCTGAAGCTGCTGTAAATAGCTGTGACTGCGCATTCCACAGGTGACCGCGACAGAGTCAATGCCTTGGGCCTGAGCCGCGAGCACATCCGCCTCTGTATCGCCAATCATCCACATCTGGTTACCGCCCGTAAATTCAGGTCGAGCCATCACTTCAGCTAACAATGCCTGTTTATGGTCAGCATAGTTGTCGTAGGCCGCTCGATCATTCTGTGCGCCTCGAATGCAGGTAAACCAATGGGCTAAATCGTAGTGTTGCAAGATACGCACCGCCTGCGCTTGGCTCCGCAATGTTACCACCGCAAGTCGGACTCCCCATCGATGGAGTCGAGCTAACGATTCTCGAACACCGGGCTGAACACGATCCTGCGCCAGCACACGGGGGTGATTCACAATCTCTTGAACCTGTTGCAAAAAAGCATCAATCTGCGGACCCCGTAGACCCGAACATCCCGCGATCTCAACGTCAGGCCGTCGAACCTGTTTCATTTCCCAAAACTGCTGAGCGCCCAAGGGCGTCAGCAGCAGCGATAACCCTTGGAGCTGATACTGACGTTGCACTCGGGTCAAAGCGGTCCGATAGGTCTGGTAATACCGCTGCGAAACGTCGATCAAAGGACCATCTAGATCACAAAAAAGGGTCAGCCGAGATGAAGACTGCGAATTTTGTTGAGAGACAAAAGGGATATTCAACGCCTGCACAGAACTCATGGGCAAGTTTGACCGCTAGCTAGCAATATATCTTTACTTAAATTTAACATTTATTTTATAAAATGGCGTATTTATATCGTGACTGTCATCACAATTACAAGCTATGTCTATGATCATGCCCAGAACCATAGGCCCATCGATCAAGGCGTCGGTGCCATTGGTACTGTTGCGGAGCAGGAAGTCGCTCACTCCAGTCTTTAAGCAACCCCCGCAGGCGATGAG
>JBAUJD010000489.1:0-7090 GCA_049683515.1 Thermosynechococcaceae cyanobacterium
GCTGACTACACTGTTGAGCTAGTCGCCTCTAAAGCGACCCATCAGGTCTGGAATGCTGAACAAGAAACTCGGATGCCGGTGGACCCAGACAAACAAGAGTTTTTTTGGCGAGAGCAGGCCGATGAGATGGGCGGCACCCTCACCTGCCATGTCCCCACCAATGTCGGGGCAAATATTGCCAGCGGTTCTTTTCGGACCTTGGGTATGGTGGTGATGCCCTGCAGCATGAGTACGGTGGCTAAGATTGCCGCCGGACTCAGTTCCAGTCTGCTAGAGCGGGCTGCTGATGTGCAGCTTAAAGAAGGACGCAAGCTGGTGCTGGTGCCCAGGGAGACCCCCTTTAGCTTGATTCATCTTCGCAATCTGACGACTCTCGCTGAGGCAGGCGCTCGTATTGTGCCTGCTATTCCGGCCTGGTATCACCAACCTAAAACCATCGAAGATCTGGCTGATTTTGTCGTCGCCCGCGCCCTCGATCAGCTTGATATTGATTGTGTCCCTCTCAATCGCTGGCAGGGCTGAGCTATCGTCTTTTTTGTGACCAGACTCGGGTGGGCAGTCCCCAAACATAGATGAAGCCCTCTGCTGCTTTGTGGTCAAACTCATCATCAGAGCCATAGGTCGCCAGAGTCGGGGTATAGAGTGACTGTTCTGATTGCCGCCCCACGATAACCGCTGTTCCCTTAAACAACTTCACTCGTACCGTACCCGTAACCTGTTCTTGAGTTTGCTGAATAAAGGCATCTAGTGCTGCTTTGAGGGGACTGTACCAAAGACCGTTATAGACCAGTTGGGTATAGGTTTGCTCTAATCCTTTTTTATACTGGGTCACATCCTTTGTCAGCACAAGGCTTTCTAGGTCTTGGTGGGCCTGAATCAGCACTAACAGCGCCGGAGCTTCATAAATCTCGCGAGATTTAATCCCCACCAAACGATTCTCAACCATATCAATGCGGCCCACGCCGTGCTGACCCACAACTTGGTTGAGTTGAGTCACTAAATTAATAGGGTCCAGGGCGACGCCATTTAAGCGGGTGGGGAGACCCTGCTCAAAGCCAATCTCAATGTAGGCCGGTTCGTCTGGGGTATTGGCGATCGCCGTCGTCATTTCAAAGACTTCTTCGAGGGGTTCTACCCACGGGTCTTCGAGGGGACCGGCTTCGACACTGCGACCCAATAAATTTTTATCAATACTGTAGGGCGATGATTTTTTGACCGGGGACGGCACGCCGTACTTTTCACCGTAGGCAATGGTTTCTTCGCGGCTCATGCCCCACTCACGGGCGGGGGCCAAAACTTTAATGTCTGGATTGAGGGCTGCGATCGCAACATCAAATCGGACCTGATCGTTTCCTTTGCCAGTGCAGCCGTGGGCCACCGCATCGGCCCCATATTTTTGGGCCGTTTCCACTAGCATCTTTGCAATCAGAGGTCGTCCCAGTGCCGTAGTAAGGGGATAACGATTTTCGTAGAGCGCATTGGCCTGAATGGCCGGAAAAACGTAGTCTTTGACAAAGTTCTGGGTTGCATCAACCACCACTGATTCGGTGGCTCCAGCATCGAGGGCTTTGAGACGAATGGGTTCTAACTCATCACCTTGGCCGAGATCTGCTGCCAAGGTGATCACCTCTTCAACTCCCCACTCTTTCATCAGGTAGGGAATACAAACGGAGGTATCTACACCACCGGAATAGGCAAGGACTACTTTCTTGGCACGACCCATAGGATTTCTCGATGTTATCTTCTAAAAACTGCTTTTCAATTATGAACTGTTCTTGAGCAGTTCCCACTGCAGATGGGCGGCAATGATCGATATTGTTGCCAGGAGATTAGGTCTGTTCGCCCAGGAGAATCTGTCATGAGAGGGGAAACCAAACGTCTTGAAGGCTAGATACTTCCGACTCCCACTCTTGATCTTAGGGGGGCTAGTGACCTGTCGTGCCACCAAATCACGTCAGATAACCCTGACAGGTTCCGTTGCAGCGAGTCTAATCATGGGACTTTATTCTGGCAACTCTGAGACTGAATTAAAAGCTCAAGCAGAGGGAAACGTCGTCGAGATCGTAGAAAAATCGAAGACCACAGCTTAGGAGTGAAGAGTCAGAGTCAAAAAGTCTATCAATAATTGACAAACCTGGCACTTTTATCTAAGCAGATTGAGCCTGGAGTGGATCGTAATTTTGCTCGGATGAGCCGACTGTAATGTTAATAGCCGGAGGGGTGAATAGATAGATACCGTTACCCACCTCAACCTTCTGCCCCGCCAGGGCATAGGTACTGCCAGCAATATAGTCTGTGACTCGCTGCATTGATGGAGCCTGAAGACGCGAAAAATTCAAGAGCAATACCTGCCCCGCCTTTAAAGCTGCGATCGCATTATCTGCATCGCTAAATGATGTCGGTTTTAAAACCAGAACGGTATATCCTGTCATGCCTGAAAATGGCACCCAATTATCCATAACTTCTATACAATTATAGGCACCTTTCGCAAATAGTAAAGTGTATCGTTGTTCTCTGTTTTGGTTCTAATCAATTTTTTGGTCCCAGATCAAACCCACTCTGGTCAGATAAATTATGAAAAATTAGGTGCCACTCCCTCCCTAAACAATTTTTAAATAGGGAGGGAGTGGGGCTATCTAATTACAATTACACGGTATTTTGAATGATAGTGAAATCGACAAGAAGCCCTGCCTCATTGCCATTCAGCTTTTTGAGAGGCTAGGCGCAACCCTTAAAAGCTAGACATGAGAGCAATTCCTTCTTGCCACAGCATGATTTCATTCCTCCGTAATGGCACGGATATCGAAACCATTCCCCATGCCCTCACAGGGGCAACTCCCGTCGAGAAAAATTAGGAAATCCGTGAATTTGCTCATGCTAGAAGTCGAGAAATCTTCGATACTTTTTAGTAAGGCGTCAAGGTTATGCCGTCAAACTTGGGGGAATTTAGGGAATATCTCATCAAACATAGAGATATTTGGCAGACATCGCAGTGCAAGATCCCAGCCATGCTTTGCAATACAGGCGGTTGAGGTATAGAGGAACCACGACCCATAATGATCAATCACCCCCATCAAGTGAATGTCGATGAAACGCCAACAGCACTCTCTCGGAGAGTAGGTCAGCCCCCACAAAGCTCTATCTCTGCCCTAGCATCTGTCCCCTCATCCCGCGATACATCCCAGATTCGTCACCTCCTTGTCATTCAAGACAAAGGTGGAGAGCGCGTTGTTCCGTTGGATGCATCAACGTACACTATGGGTCGCCACCCCGCAAACTCTCTGGTGATTAAGGATAAGGCGATATCTAGACACCATGCCCTGTTACTCCGTATTCCTGATCCTCAGAGCGGCAACTTTTTCTTTCGGATTATTGATGGAAACCTCCAGGGTCAGCGGAGTCACAATGGTCTGTGGATAAATGGTCAGCAGTACTATTCCCGCGATCTCAAAGATCAAGATGTGATTGCCTTTAGCGCCAAGGTTCACGCCGTCTATCATCAAGTCATAGACGAAGACATTGATCCCAATGCGACCCATTCTTCAGAGCTGGCTCCTCTCAAGCCTTGTCGTCCGGCCTCTGTTACCGATAGTGAGCGTCAACAGTTGAATGACGCCGCTCTGGTGCGGCTGTCATCCATGGCCGAGATGCTGCCCCACCCCATTGTTGAAATGGATATGGAAGGGCAGATTACCTACCTCAATCCAGCCGCTATAGAGCAATTCCCTGATCTGCGTCACGATACGTCCCATCCCCTTAAGACTGGATTATCCGCAGGGTTCTTAAAAAATCTCAACCATTACTACGTGCGCGAAGTTGAAATTGGTCAAACCTTCTACGAGCAGTCCATTCACTGCATTCCCCAAAGTCAGCTCATTCGCTCTTATTTAATCGATATCACCCAGCGCAAGCAAATCGAGGAGATTCTCCGTAAAAGTGAAGAGCGCTATGCTGCCGCTGCCAGAGGAGCCAACGATGGCCTCTGGGACTGGGATCTAACCCGCAATACCATCTACTTTTCTCCGCGCTGGAAGGCCATGATTGGTCATGAAGACCAAGATCTCAGGGATCAAGTGGACGAGTGGTTTGGGCGCATTCATCCCGATGACTCTGTTCAGGTCAAAGATGAGCTAGAGCGTCACATCGGTGGCCGAAGTCCTCACTTTGAGGCAGAGTATCGCCTCCAGCACCGCAACGGCGACTATCGCTGGTTTCGCAGTCGTGGCTTGGTCTGCCTTGATAGCCAGCAAGAACCTTACCGGATTGCGGGTTCCCAGACCGATATTACTGAATACCATCTGGCACGGGAACAGCTTTTGCATGATGCTTTCTATGATTCGATGACGGGATTACCCAATCGGGTCTGTTTGGTGGATCGCATCAGTCAAGCCCTAAAACAGTGTAAACAGGATCAGCACGAGAGCTGTGCGGTCCTATTTATTGATCTAGACCGCTTCAAGGTGATCAATGACAGTCTGGGGCACATGCTAGGAGATCGCCTGCTCATCGAGGTCGCCCAGCGGCTCTCCAGTTGCCTCCGCAAAGAAGATACCGTGGCCCGCCTGGGCGGGGATGAGTTTGTCCTGTTGATTAATAATATTCGCGATCGCAACGCGGCGATCTGCACCGCCCAACGCATCCAGGATAGCCTCAAAACAGGATTTGACTTAGGGGGGCAAGAGGTCTTTACCACGGCCAGTATGGGAATTGCGCTGGGGAACCCCCACTATGAAGCTGCTGAAGACCTGCTGCGGGATGCCGATGCCGCCATGTATCAAGCCAAGCGACAGGGCAAAAATCAATATATCCTCTTCCAAGACACGATGCACACTCAGGCGGTGGCACTTCTCCAGCTTGAGAATGATCTCCGACGGGCCATTGAGCGGCAAGAATTTCAGCTTCACTATCAGCCTATTGTTCAGCTCAGTACTCATACCATCATCGGTTTTGAGGCACTAGCTCGCTGGCAGCATCCAGACCGGGGGTTGGTGCCGCCCTCTGACTTTATTCCCCTCGCCGAAGATACCGGCATGATTGTGCCGCTGGGGGAGTGGCTGCTCCGTGAAGCTTGTCAGCAGATGCAGCAGTGGCAACGGCAGTTTCCCCGTGAAGTGCCGCTATCCATTAGCGTCAACATTTCGAGCTGTCAATTTGCACAGTCGGATTTTGTTTCAAGCCTTTGTGACATTCTGGCAGAGCATCCCATCGCGGCAGGCAGTCTCAAGCTCGAAATTACCGAAGGCGTCATTATGGAGCAGGCTGAAACCGTCGCTGCAAAGCTAAACCAGCTTAAGGCGCTGGGAATTCGGCTCAGTATTGATGATTTTGGCACCGGCTATTCTTCTTTGAGCTATCTACAAACGTTTCCAGTAGACACCCTCAAGATAGACCGATCCTTTGTGATGAAGATGGGCCACCCCGACAGTCGTGAAATTGTCAAAACCATTATTATGTTGGCCCATAATCTCAAGCTAGACGTGATTGCAGAGGGTGTTGAAACTCTTGCTCAGTCAAAGCTGCTCAAAGAAATGAATTGTGAATATGCTCAAGGCTACCTGTACTCACGTCCCATTAGCCACCCGGACGTCAAAGCTCTGCTCTCCAAACCCTTCGATCTTGAGTAGTGATCGGTCATCGCTTTTCTTTGGGGTTAAGTCGGGTAATGGGTCATAGAATAGGTGATAGGCAAGACTTCTCCATTACCCTCTTCACCTAAGAGTCCATCGGTCTGGCTCTACAAAATTGTGCGTTCAAGAGCGTGAACTTTTTGCCAAGATAACGACCCCAAGGGCCAGTCCCAAGACATTCGGCAACCAAGCCGCCATCAACGGCGACAGGATGCCTGCTTTACCCCAGATATTAGTGACAAAAATCGCCAAGTATTGAGCCAACACCACCAATACGCTAAACCCAAACCCCGTACTGGCCGATAATCGACGACTGCGGATGCCCAGAGAGCTACCGACTAGGGCAAAAATGACGGGGGTAAAGGGGAGTGCTAATTTGCGTTGAAGCTGAATGCTAACTTTCTGAATCTGCTGTCGATCGCCGGTCTTTTCTAGTGTCGAGCGATAGCGCTGGACTTGGGCAATGGTCATTGCTTCGGGGTCTTGAACCGGGTGGGCCAAATCGAGGGGATCGCGGGGGAGACTGAGCTGTTGTTCGTCGAAGTCTAAAACTGACTGTTGAGCACCGGATGCTGTGACCGCATAGATGGTGCCATTGCGAAAGAGCCAAGTGTTGCCTGCGGCATTCCAACGCGCAGATTCAGCAGAGATCACCTGTTTTGCATCAGGCTTGGTAAAGTCCAAAATAGTCAGTCCCCTGAGCTTGTTGCCGTCTGCCCGCTGGGCATAAAAGAATCGCTTGACTTCTCGATCGGGGCCGTATTCTTGATAAAAAATATTGCGGTCTTGCCCGCCAACCACGCCTTGAGACAAGGGGGTTGCTAACAGGGCATGGACCTGCTGCTGGGTCGTCGGAATTAGCAGTTCTTCAAACATAAACATGCCCCCGGTGACCAGCAGACCAAACAGCACGACGGCCCCGACGAGTCGATAGAGACTAATGCCGGAGGCTCTCAGGGCCATCAGTTCGCCATCCGCACTGAGGCGAGACATGCTCAGTAAGCTTGCCAGCAGCATCGCCATCGGGAAAGAGAGACTCATGAAATAGGGCACCTGCAGCCCCAAAATTTGCAGTGCAGTGGGGAGCGGGAGCTGAATATTGCTCACTTCACGAAGCAGGTCAAACAGCACGCCAGCAGCGACGCCCAAAACGGAGAAAATGCCCACGCCGAAGCAGAAAATAGGCCATAGTACTTGAAAGATATATCGATCAAGGCGCATCAGCGGATTGAGGCTACGCAGCAGCATGAGAGGTGAAAAAGAAGAGGTCTGCAGGTGAGGGACCGTCAAGGGGATCAGTTGCTATCAGCATAGTGGGTTCTGCGCGTCCATAGAAGAAAAGTATATCTGGGCTGATCGGTGTCAGGGCAATAGGTCTCGGTATAATCAGAAAGCCCTATTGCTGCTCTAGATTCATTCATGGAAATTCGTCGCCGTCCCCCCGCCTCTACTGTTGCTGTTGC
>JBAUJD010000490.1:0-7743 GCA_049683515.1 Thermosynechococcaceae cyanobacterium
CGGTTTGATTGTGGATGATACTTCGCTGGTCAATATTTCTTTTTCTCCAGAATTCAGTCAGTCCATCGAAGCGAAACAAATTGCTGAGCAGGAGGCCAAGAAGGCTCAGTATCAAGCCCAAAAAGCAGCGCAAGAATCAGTTGCTTTAGTCAATCGCGCTAAAGGACAGGCCGAGGCGCAACGATTGCAGAAGCTGAGCTTAACCCCTGCGATTCTTCAGCAACAGGCCATTGAAAAATGGGACGGCAAATTCCCGATGGTGATGGGCGGTAGCGGAACACTGCCGCTGATCAATATTAATCCGGAACTGACGGTAGGGAATAAGCCATAATCAGAGGCAGTCTGCTCTATACCTTTTCCTACTGGAAAAATTTTTGTAGAGAGGTTTTAGGTCAACCGATGCATCACGACCCTGGATTGGGCAGCAGACAGGAAGGAGAAAAGTATAAGCGTGCCCATGAAGAGACCTTAGCCATCTATGAGCACTATTTTGGGCAACCCCCTGCTGATATTTGGCATCTGCCTAGATTGCGAAGTGAAAGTGTCAATTTTCAGTGGGTGAGTAGAAGTCAATATTGGCTGATTCCACGTCCCCTTAACTGGTTTAAACGTCAATTTTAATTTAATATGAAACCCACAATACTCTTCACTAGCATCGGTTTAGCTCTTGGATCTGTGACTATCGTCACAGTGACAGGAAGGCTAGAGTCGTCTGCTCGTACATCTGTGATCGCACAGCCAAAACCCTATCCCCAGGTGGCGACTGATCTGTTTATGGATGCCTGCACTCAAGATAAAAGCGTTCCCTATTCCTATTGTCAATGCATCCTCAACGAACTGCAGCAGACGATCGGCTATGACGATCTTATCGCCGATTATAGAAAGAGTCACAAGAGTCCAAAGTCCCCGCTTCCGCCAGAATTTCACTATGCCAGGACAGTTTGCAGCGTAGCAGAACTCACAGCCAGTTTAAAAGGGAAACCTTCTGCGGCTCCATTGGTCACCTACCCCACCGTCATTTTGCAAGCGTTTAAGCAGGGATGTAATAGCAACGGTAAAGCGTCGCCTCAATTCTGCCAGTGCACCATTGATGAACTGCAACAAAGGCTATCCCTTAGTGAACATACTCAACTGTCTTGGCAACTGCAGCAGGATTCACCCACACCCATTCTCTTCCCTTTTGCGGTCCGCGAGTCAGTATTATTCTGTTCGATTAAACAGGGTCTATCAAACATGCCTGAAACGCCAGATTGGGAAAAATTTAGCATTTAGAAAAACCCTCTTGTTAAGATCAAGTCAGATTGGTATAGGTCTACTTTTTTATCTTGCAGAAAAACTGTAAATTCTCCGTATAGATCATTAAGGTTTTACCTGAAGCTTGGGAGATTGAATCTGACCGGGGGGCTGCTGTTGTTCTCTCGCACAAAGGCGATCGCACAGCCACAAACCTATCATCAGGAATTGATTGATACTTTCAACGATGCCTGTGTTCAAGATGTGGCAAGGCTTTAAAAACAACCTTCCAAGTCGTATCGCGAGCTATTCAATCTAGAACTGTATTGACTCTTATTTCATCTTCTGATGGATGCAATTTCGGAGACGCATCATGAATACAAAGCAGCTTATTTATTGGTTTTTTGGTCAAACCGCTGGACGCACGTTAGTAGCCTACTGGCATTGGATTTGGGGGACACCGTTAGAAGCTGGTGGCAAAGTGACCCTAGAAGCAGCCAAAGAATCTCTCACTCAAATGCAGGAATCGGTCCACAAGCTGACGGGTTCTGTCTCAAAGGTCATGGCGGTGTACCAGCAGGCTAAGTCTCGACTGGAGGCCAAACAAAGAGAACGGACTCAGGCTGAAGAACAGGCTAGTTTGGCAATGGAGAAAGGGAACGAAGAAGCAGCGAGACTTGCGATCGCGCATACCCTCTCCCTAGAGCAGTTGATCCCCCAGCTTCAGCAACGGGTCGATCAAGCCCAAACTATGATGGATGGCGCTCAGCAGAAGCTGAGGGCCGAGCGCGAAAAGCTAGAAGCCTGCAAGTTAGAGATGGGCAATCTCAAAGCCATCTCAGAAATGAACGAAGCCCTCAGTCAGGTGATGAGTCTGGCAGGAGAAGTGGGGGTCGATACAGCGCGATCTCACTTTGAAGATTCTGAGCAAGCCATTAAAAACCGCCATCTTCAGGTGAATAGTCGGTTTGAGCTATCGAAAAATCCCAACGAACAGGTTGAACAACAGCTCACTCAACTGACCCAATCGGATGCCATCGAACAGCGCATGGCAGCCCTACGCAACAAAAAAACGGCATCACTCAAGATCGTGCCAGATCCAGATATTGATCAAGAAGCCTGAGTCTCTTCTCTCTCCGGCAAAAAATGTTTTGCTCATATGCCTCAAATTGAACCTCGGACTAAACAAGATGAAAAGCATAACCCTATCTAGGCTCCCTCCCGTGGTCTACCTCCTCTGCGCGGCAGGACTGGCGGGACTTTACTTGATGCAGCCCGTCTTAAAACCTTTCCTCCCCACCTGGAGCCGCGATCCACTTGCCAGCCGCCGAAGCCTGGGCCAAATTAGCTTTAGTAAGGCCAATGCCAGCGAAGCAGAACAGTTAGGCGTCCAAGCCTTTGCTAAGGGCGACTATGCCGAAGCCGCACAGCAGTTCGAGCAGGCCACACAGTCCAGTGTCACCGATCCGATACCCGTCATCTATGCCGAGAATGCCCGCTGGCTAGAATCGCCCCATCTTAAGGTTGCGGCGATGGTTCCCCTTGGTAGTAATCGCGAAGTGGCCCTAGAGATGTTGCGCGGGTTAGCCCTCACTCAACGCGCCTATAATCGTGGCCCCCAGAAAGTCGTGATCGAAATCTTCAATGACGATAATGACCCTGAGTTGGCAGATGCGATCGCAAACAAAATCGTCGCAGACCCTGACATTAAAGTGGTGATCGGTCCCAATGCCTCCAACGCCGCGCTTAAGGCCGGTCCTATTTTCAATGCCGCCGGACTGGTGATGATTACCCCCACCAGCTTTGCCAATGAGCTATCTGGCTCAGGGGACTCTATTTTCCGCACCACCCCCAGCATCCGCTATTTAGCCGATACGCTGGCCGACTACTCCGTGCGTCAAGTTCGCCGCAAAAAAGTAGCGGTTTGCTATGACTCCGATGCTGCCGATAACCTGTCGTTCAAAGAAGAGTTTGTGAATTCACTGCTCAAGCAAGGGGGAACCTACGTTCGCACAGACTGCAATTTTGCGGCCCCTGATTTTGACGCGAAGACAATGGTCACAGCGCTGATCAGTGATGGAGCCGATGCTGTTTTGCTCACCCCTCACATTGACCGCCTCGATCGCCTGATTGATTTGTCCCGCGAGAACAAATGGCGGATGGTGTTGCTGGGTAGCCCCAGCTTAGAAACCCAAAAGATTCTTGATATTGGTCAAGGCGATCTCAATGGAGTGGTAATTCCGGTGCCGTATCATGCCGATATGCCCACGGCCCAAGGATTTGTCAACACCGTTAAACAAAAGTTTCGGGTGACGCCCACTTGGCGGACCTTTGCTTCGGCGGATGCTCTACATGCAGTGCTGAGCGTGGGCGATCGCAACACCTCTCGCCAAGATTTTCAGCAGCGATTGCGCGCGCCGACTTTTCAAGTGAAGGGGGCAGCGGAGACGATTCGGTTTTTGCCGACAGGCGATCGCATTGGTAATGGCGTCCTTGCTCAAATTCGGCCCCAATCTGAGGGCTATAGCTTTCAAATGCTGGATTAATGTCCCTGCTCCGGTTGAGCGTGGTTGAACCTGAAGAATCCTGAAGGCAAACCATTCTTAAAAGCGATAAAGACCAGAACATATCCGATTGTGAGATTTGTCCTACCGTTAGAAACTGCAATCAATGGTCATAATACGGTCATACAGCATGAAAATACCAGTCTTCGTCCCTTCTGTTGCCTCTATTGACGGTGGTAGTATCGGTTGAAGCATCCAATCATGTAGTAAGGATTGAGAATGAGTTTTGATGTGAACGCAAATGGTGGGTCTGAAGGGACTCTAGAACTCGCTACCTTAGATTCTGCATCCCTTCGTGATCCCTTTGAGCCGAGCCAAAATGTATTAGCTGATCTCAATCGGGGACCCCAGGCAATGCCCGGTCTTCCTGAGTTATCGCGTCTGAATTTGGATGCTGAATCACATAATAAAGAGGGCAATCAGTTTGAGACTAGCCTTCGCTCACCCCTGCAGCCCGTTCTGCTAGAACCCGTTCAGGCTTTTGTTGAGAAGGTTTTTACTGAGGTTCCTGCCGTTGATGCGGCAGTCAAAACAGGGGCCAAGCTCATCACCCATAGCTCAGCCGTCATTGAGCAAACGGTTGAATCGAGCAAACTCTTAGCCAAAGATACGGCTGTAGAGATCGGCGGGTCTATCCGTGGCTGGGTTGATACAGCGTCAGAGCGCTGGAATGATCCGAACAATCGTGCCCACAATGAATTGAACCATCAAACTGAAACGTTTGTGAAGGGCGTTCAGAACCTTGCGACTAATGCT
The DNA here is from genome assembly GCA_049683515.1 of Thermosynechococcaceae cyanobacterium. Taxonomy (GTDB): domain Bacteria; phylum Cyanobacteriota; class Cyanobacteriia; order Thermosynechococcales; family Thermosynechococcaceae; genus RCC1774. The sequence continues at coordinate 4,554 of JBAUJD010000490.1, forward strand.
GACAATAGTGAGTGGATGGCGAACGTTAAGACGCGATTAGGAGCGGCCTCTGAAGGGTTTAGCGCTTTCGTCGGCAAGATTAATGGCAGCTTAGGCTATGTCGATGGCTCTTCGGCAACCCAAGAAGAAGCGGCGCTAGCAGAGGCGGAGCTAAGGCTAAAAGAGAATTTCGTTGTCCTGCGCGATAATCCTGACTTTCTCAAGACCTTTAAGACCGCGTTTGGTGATGACGTGGATGGTTCTGAAGCGACAGCCCTGGTCAATGATTTTGTGACAGGCAACAGAGAGCCAGGGTTTAAGGTCGTTGCGGCTGAAGCTCTTAAAGGTGAAGGAGCCTTTGGGGACAATACTATCTTTGTCTCTGATCAGTTGTTAGCTCGGGCGGCTGACAACCCAGAGACGCTAGATGCCGTTCTGCTAGAAGAGGCAGGACATTATTTTGACCAGAAGCTGAACGCGGTTGATTCGCAAGGTGATGAAGGGGAGATTTTCTCCAGGCTGGCCCAAGGCGAAGCAATTACAGATGCTGATTTATTGAGGATGAAGCGTGAGGATGATCACTCGACACTGGTGGTCAATGGTCAAGTCATCAGTGTTGAAAACTATATACCTGACGAAGGTAATAGTCGTTCGTCCAGCACGCCGGTTGTTGGCTCTGACCGAAGACTCTATATTCAAGCTGGCACTGAGGATGAGTTTGATGCAGCGTTTGATGCCCAGCGGGCGTCATCTCCGGTAGTGTCAGAGCCTGTTGCGCCTGCACGTCCGCCAGAAAATCCAAGACAGGCTGATCGTGGACAGCCAGAGGCAAGCACTTCAACTTATTCAGGGATGTCGGCTGATGCAGCAGAGAGGTGGAGCCAATCTGCTGAGGAAAGCGCACCGTCAGGGAATAGCGTTTCGATTGGCGGGTCTGGAGACACGCTCTGGGCTATTGCAGCTCGGCATGGTGTGCAATGGACAGACCTAAGAAAGCCGAATGGGGAGGCTTTTACTGAAGAGGATGCTAGACGCCTACAGATTGGTGACCAGGTGATATTGCCCGGTCAGCCAACAGAGGAAGCGGTTAGCGCTCCGCCAGAGAATCCGAGGCAGGCTGATCTGGGTCAGCCAGAGGCAAGTGCTTCACCCCACACCGGGATGACGGCTGATACTGCAGAAGACTGGAGCCAAGCAGATGAAGAAATCGCATCAGTAGAGCAGAATGAATCAGTGATTGCTCTGCCTGAAAATCCGAGACAAGCTGATCTTGTCAGTCAGTCAAACGATGACGCTACAAGCGGAGCAGACGAGCAGCTACGCAATGATGTCGAGTCGCTCAATGAACAAATTGAGGCATTAGGGACATCTAGCCCTTCGGTGACAAAGACTTTGCAGGATGAGCTTGCTCCACTAGAGGCTGAGCTTGAAAAGATTGAGATTGAAGAACAGATTGATGCGATAGGAACATCTAGCCCTTCGGTTACGAGAGCTTTGCAAGAAGAGCTAAGTAGTGTTGAAGCAGAGTTAGAGAAATCATCCGTCTCTACTCCAGAGAATCCAAGGCAGGCCGATTACATCCTAGAAGAAGCAAGCGCTGCGGTAGAGAATAAGATCACGGGTGATCAATTTGATGAGTTGAACGAAAAAGTTCAGAACTGGCAGGGATCCGATCACGATCCAATCTTTGATCAGTTAGTTCGAGATCGAGATGCTGCTTTTGAGGATGTGAGCAGCGGTTTTGATGAAAATTTTGTTGCTGATATCGAGGACTATACCCGTGAAGGTGAGTTGTTCGCTGACGCGTATGAAAAAGTTCTGCGCGAACGTGGCGATCGGATTAATGATGCAACAGATGAGATTACGCAGAAACTGCATACCAATAGTCAGTCAGGTTGGTCACGTATAACGCCGTGGACTGATGGTGATCGTGAAGTTACGTCTGAAGAGGCATTTGCAGTATTCGATATTTTGACTGGGTTGAATGACGATGAAGCTGCTGCAGTTGTTGCCAACCTGACGGAGAAGCAGATAGAGAAACTTGAGGTGGTTTTGGATGAAGGTCAATACACAGAATCGACGGGCGGGTTTCACGCAGTTGGTGCGCCGTTTCGGGTAGTTGGTCGAGCTGCCTGGGATGCAGGAGATGGTCTTCTCGATCTTCCTCGGGCGGTGGTTGCCTGGGGTGAGGTTTACTATGAAGATGCAACAACGATTGTCCCAAGGCAAGGGGTTGGGGACCAGAACGGATATTTTGGGGTTCACGATGAGGCATTAGCGGCTGGAAGCGATGTTTTGGCCGAGGGGAATGCTCCGATTCTAAGTAATCTGGTTCGCTGCCAGCGAGGTGACAATGGCTCCTGTTGGTTGTTGGCGGTGGAGGTCGTGGCGGAGGTCGCAGGTGGTCCCGTTGCGGCAAAGGTTTCTTCCGTGATTGGCCGAGCCGGTAGTCGGCTGCTCGTTCGCTTTACTACTAGCGAAGGGGATGAGGTGGTCACCGCAATCTCGAAAGAAACAGCTGAGCAAGTCTTACGTAATACTGATGGTTCAGCAGTCGATTTCGATTCATTTGGAGCAGAATTTATTGATGATGGACAAAGAATGATTGATCAGCCATTCACACCTTCTCCCGCAGCTCCTTCGAGTCCTCCTATTAATTCACCGAGTTCTCCTATTCGTCGCTCATCATTTCGAGATAGGTTCATGCGGGAACAACTCAGAACGATCCAAGCTGATCCCAATCATCCATTACAGTTTCTTGTAGATTCTGGGACGGGGAAATGGAAAAGCCGAGTACACAATTCACCAGATATCGGTGTACAGGCAGGGCACACGGTATCTGGTCATAGTATTCAACCTGGCCAACTAGAAACATTGGCGTTAGAAGATGCATATGGTAATCAAGCGGACAATTGGGTAGGTGAAAGGGTTGGAGTAATTTTTGAAAAACCAGTCATTGAGATTAACGGGGTGCCTGTTAATAAAAGTTCTGCACAAATTTGGGAAGCTTCAGGACTCATCCCGAAAGGGACTGTTGAAAATGCTCCTGTCCACCCTGGTTACAGTGCATACACATCTCAAGGACTATGCCTTACCCATAAGTCCTGAAAGTACTTCTGTCGTGTGCTTTCAATCATGAGCAAGTCTCCAAGTATCCGCAATGTCATGGAGTCTAGTGAGTCCTCTCCACAGGGTTTTCACCCCTGGATTT
>JBAUJD010000491.1:0-1780 GCA_049683515.1 Thermosynechococcaceae cyanobacterium
GCCCTATCCCAGTCTGGGTTCTCCTTTAATAGCTCGATATAAAGGCGGTTAAGACGACCCGTGGCCTTGATGTCAAAGGCGTTTTCACGAATCTGCTTAACCGTCGTAATACCCGCCAACGGCAGGAAAAATCCGAAGTGGTCATGAAAGTCAGGGTAGTCGCAGGCGACAGTCTCGCCATCGACAAGATTTTCGGCCTCAAAGCTTTTGCCGTCAGTCGCGAGGATGAACTTGGCCTTTTGTCGAGCGGTTGCGGGGCTATCTCGCAAAGCCGTAAGAGTTTCTGTCACAGCCCCTTCTGGGCAAACCTTCAGGTGAATATTGTTGCGCTGGAGCACGCCGCCGACTAGATCAGATTTATTGGAACTGCTCTTCTTGCTTTTGAGCCGCTTCAGAGTCGTCTGCTTGTTGCCAAAAGCTTCAAGGAAAGCAAAGGGGAAAGCCTCCGGGTCAAAAGGGGCTTCGGCGAGTTTAGAAACGACCTCTTCTATTTCGACTGCATTCATAGTCTGACCATCAGTAGCTCAGGGGCACGATCGTTACTTCCCGAAGCAACTTGAGGATTTTACCCTGATTTTTGGTTGTCGATGGCATAGGCTAGAGACATTTGGCCTCTACGCTCTCTTTATGCTTGATCTAGATCGATTGTGCGATCGCATCTCTCCCACTCCCCTCGCTCCCTGGCTCAACACCCTGCCTACACAGCTTGCCACCGAACCTAAAAAACACGGTCATCTCAGCCAATGGCAACAGGCCGTCGCCAGTCTCCCTAATCTCCAGCCCAGTGAGATTGATTTAGTCAATGCTGTCCGAGTCGGCCAGTCCACAGATATCGATGATGCCCTGCGCCAGCAACTTAAAGACGTCCTCAAGCAGCTCAACCCTTGGCGCAAGGGACCATTTGAATTGTTTGGCATTCACATTGATACCGAATGGCACTCCGACTGGAAATGGAGTCGCCTTAAAGATCACATTCAGCCCTTAGCAGAACGACGGATCTTAGATGTGGGCTGCGGTAATGGCTACTATTCGTGGCGAATGGCGGGGGCTGGTGCCGCACTGGTGGTAGGGCTGGATCCGTCACGACTATTTGAGATGCAGTATGCTGCTCTGCGCTGCTATCTACCTGAACCAGAGGTCTATGTCTTGCCCCTGGGGATTGAACATCTGCCAACTCGCCTGGAAGCCTTTGACACCGTGTTTTCGATGGGGGTGCTCTACCATCGCCGCGACCCGCTAGAACATCTCGCCGTACTCTTTGATGCCCTCAGATCAGGGGGAGAGCTAGTTTTAGAAACGCTAGTGCTAGCAGGTGAGCAGGAAGAGGTTTTAGTCCCAAAAGATCGCTATGCTCAAATGCGGAATGTGTGGGCGATTCCTAGTTGCGGAACGCTGAAGCAGTGGCTGTCTCAGTGCGGGTTTGAGGCCATTGAGATCGTTGATGTGACTCCCACGACTATTCAAGAGCAACGGGCGACGGAATGGATGACAAAGCAGTCTCTGGTGGATTTTCTAGACCCAGCCGATCACACCCAAACCATTGAGGGGTATCCGGGGCCGGTGCGAGGGGTTGCGATCGCAACCAAGCCCTAATCCAACAGCTCCTAGCTTATGCTTTCAACTTCGACTATTTCTATTTGAGTTGCACTTTGACGACTGCTACGACGGCGAGGATGGGGTTCACCCACCAGAATAAAAGAACCGGGGAGCTGTTTAAGTAAGGGGGTTGTGCTGGCCCCCATGCTGAGGCCATTGCCGACTCGTCGTCGTTGCGATCGCA
>JBAUJD010000492.1:0-4335 GCA_049683515.1 Thermosynechococcaceae cyanobacterium
TTTTAGAGTGGGGTTCGATCAGGCACTGGAGATGGGGGTTGCGATCGCACGCTCCACCGATGCCATCTACGTCACCCAAAACATTCCGTTAAACTACATGTACGTGTTGTTTTGGCAGCAGGTCAACCCCCATGACTTTCAGGTTCAAGCCCGCTATAGCTTAGATGCAGACGGAAACTTTGCGGTCCATCACTGGCAGCAGTTTTATTTCGATCAGCCCTCATTGAAGAACAGTCCGCAACCGACGTTTGTGTATATTCTGAAGGCGAACGAAGCCGCTCTTTGTCCAGAGCCTCCCCTATATCAGACCCAGGCTTGGCAAGTAGGGCGATGTGACAAATAATAGATACTCCTTCACCTAACGAGCGTCTCTGATACTTACTGATTCGTCTTCATCAATACGAGATAATATCTCCTTACCCATTGCGGCGTTCTTTGGGTTATTGACTAGACCTGTGTCCAGTAGAACGACCCCGAACAAGATCGCCCAGCCTTTGGCACGCTGCAGTGTTTCAGCAGAAATATCAGCGTATTCTGCGATCACCTGTTTACGTGTAGCTTTCTCTGAGAAAAGCGTCCATATCGCAGCTAGGTCTGTTGCGATATCACCTGATGTCATATCACTCCAGTCAATAATGCCTGTGATCACACCATTCTCAACGAGAATGTTGCGGGCATGAAGATCACCATGTAGCCATTTAGGCTGAACGTCAATAGGTGTTTTCAATGCAATCTTCCAGGCCAATTTAATCTTAGGTGTAATCAGTTTTGTATTAACTTCAAGTCGCCGCATACGTGTTTTAACTGCAGTCAATCGTTGTTGCTTTAGGGGAACACCGCGAACTGCATGGACTGGAGCGTTCTGGGGTGCAGGTAGATGTAGTGCTCTTAAAAATGAGGCAAAGGGTTTAGCCTGATTGGCATGGGGTGCTATTTTGTCTGCCGTAACCCCAGCTAGCCACGGTAGAACACTCCAGCACCAGGGGTAGTCCTGTCCTGGCTTACCCAACCGATAAGGTACTGGAACGGCTATTGGAAGCTGAGCCGACAAAAGAGGTAGCCAGGTTTGTTCGCGTTCGATTAGGGGGGCAGCGGCGGCTCGATGGGGAAGCCGTATTAATAGCCGTTCACCGAGACGAAACATTGTATTGTCCCAGCCTGAACCAATGTACTGAATTGGTAGATGTGCTAGATCTGGGTGCTGTTCTTTCAATAAGCTGGTCACGAGGGGCAAATTGATATCGATCTCAGGGGTAGGGGTTCCGATGGTGACGGGCTTCCTCTGCAGCCTTCTTTTGACTGCTTTAAGTGTCGAGATCGCCTTTTTCATCCCAGTGCCCCTACATCCCTTAACCTCTTCTTAAATTATGACAGCATTCATTCGATTGACAACGCTATCTTGGTGAGGTCAAAAGAAACGAAGTATAGGGAAGAAGTAAGGATGGGACAACGTTATAGGCCGAAAGTAAGGAGGCGACGGAAGTATTGGCAGTGGACTTTTAAAATATTGAGCGTTTTAATATTTTTGTGTATCGCACTTCCTCTCTACGGCTTCAAAATCGAACCCTATTGGCTGCAGGTCAAAACGGTCCCACTGACCCTGCCCCGCCTCGCCCCTGAATTTGACGGCTATCGCATCGTTCAGCTCAGCGACCTCCATATCGTTGACGAGATGCCGCAGCGCTACCTCGATCGCGTCATCCGAGCCACCAACAGCCAACAGCCGGATCTGATCGCAATTACCGGCGATATTGTCTCCGATCAGCCTCAGCGGTATGCCCCTAGAATAGAAAAAGCATTGCAGGGACTGAACACTCCCACTGTTGGCGTTTTAGGCAATCATGATCACTGGACGAATCCGGGAGTTGTGCGCCAAATCTTTCAAAACAGTCGAGTCAAAGATATTAGCAATAGGGTCTACACAGTGGAACGAGACACCGCACAGCTCCATATTGCAGGGGTCGATGATGTTTGGGTGGGGGCTGCTGATCTCGAAGGGGTGATGGCACAACTCCCTAGCCAGGGCGCAGCCATTCTATTGGCTCATGAGCCAGACTTTGCCGATGTTGCGGTGACAACCCATCGCTTCGATCTAGAGCTATCAGGCCACGCCCACGGCGGGCAAGTCGCGCTCCCCTTCGTCGGTACTCCGGTGCTGCCCCCCTACGGCAAACGTTATCCGGTGGGGCAGTATCAGATTGAAGATTTGATTCAATACACCAATCGCGGCATTGGCATGGTCAACCCTCGGGTGCGGTTTGGTAGCCGTCCTGAAATCACCGTGTTTAAGCTTTCTGCACCCCAAGCGGGGTAAAGGGCCGCATAGGGAGCGGTCGATCGAGAGCAGGCTCGGCAGCGTCAGGTCGATTAGGGACGGTACCAAATATTCGCAAGTCGCTGGGCGGTTTGCAGTGCCTGCTGACGATCAGGGGAATCGAGCAGGGCCGTGACATGCCCCAACTTTCTGCCGGGACGGGCTTGAGCTTTGCCATACCAGTGGACAAACGTATTAGGAAAGCTGGCTAACAGCTCTCGCTTTTCGCCGTAGTCATACTCAGCAACTTCGTACCCTAATAAATTGACCATGATTGCGCCCGGCACCTTGAGGCTGGCATCGCCTAGAGGCAGGCCGCATACGGCCCGCAGGTGTTGCTCAAACTGTGACGTCACGCAGGCATCTAAGGTAAGATGACCTGAATTATGGGTGCGGGGAGCAATTTCATTCACTAGAACGCTGCCATCAGGGGTTAAGAACAGCTCAATGCCAAAGAGGCCGACGGCCTGCAGATCATTGAGAAGCGTGGTGGCAATTTCTGTAATCTGCTGCTGTGTTGCTGGGGTTAAGGCGACAGGAGCCATCGCCCATTGACAGACCTGATTGTGCTGGTAGGTTTCTACCACCGGGTAGAGGCTGACTTCACCCGTTGTTGAACGAGTTGCGATCGCAGCTAATTCTCGCTCAAAGGGTACAAAAGCTTCGGCCATGAATGCCTCTGGACTAGGGGGCGTCGCAAAATCATCCCAAAAGAACCGAAGCTCAGCTTCATTGTGAACCACAAAAGTCCCCTGACCGTCGTAGCCGTGACGGCGGGATTTGATCACGAGCGGGAATTCAAGAGCTTTGATATCTGTATCAGGGCTGATGGTGGTAAAAGCTGGAACAGGAATGCCAAGGGATTGAAGGTAAGACCGCTGTTCGTATTTATCTAATAGAGGCTGAAGGGTCTTTAGAGCGGGTCGAAAGCAGGTGCCCTGAGCTTCAAGCTGGCTGAGGGCCGCTAGATCGACAAATTCATTTTCAAAGGTGATCACCTGACAGTGCTGAGCAAGCTGGGCAGTAGCGGTGGCGTCATCCACGGCGGCGAAGACCGGGTAACCCTGGGAGCTAGGGAGGTTTGCGATCGCAGGATCGGCTTTACTGGGGGTTTGCACCGACAGCTCAATCTTTAAATCAATGGCGGCCTTTGCCATCATCCAGGCGAGTTGGCCGCCGCCAATGACGCCGACCTGCTCAAAGGGGGCCACGATGGACGGATGCTCTACTGACATAGCGCTAGTTTGAATTACGATTCATCTGCATCAGGCTCTACCTTTTCGACATTGCCGATGCCCACCCAGCCCACCACCGTTTTTGTTAAGTCATCGTTGTCAATATTAGTTTCGACCTTCTGCCACTTTTGATCGGCAGAAACATCTAAAACCTTAAGGAGGTGTCGAAATTTTAAAACCGCAAGAGATTTAGCTTCGTTTGTGGGTGCCGACCTTAAAAACAAGCCGTTTTGGTACGATACTTCCGCGCTGTAGGAAGCAATTTTAGGGGTCACTGCCGCCTTGTCATCATTGGGAAAGGTTGGTTTTGCAGGATTGCTAGAGAACTGACTAAAGTATAGGTAGCCCGCAATGGTTAACCCACCGACCATGAATGCTAAGCCCAAGAACACGCCGATAATCAGTTGGGCTATTTTTGACCAGTTCATAGCGTTCGGGCAGGGACAAAAGATGGAGTAGGTGCTAATCAGGCTGCTGGAGCTGCTGCTGAATGCGCAAACTCAGTGTACTATGCTTAGACGCCAGCCGCGCTTTCCCTGATGCCGCCCAATCCTGAAGGAACTGCACCTGTTCTTGAGCGGTGCGCGCCAGCGGAATAATTTGGCTGGCCGCTTCGAGCACATCGTCAGTGGTAAAGTCTCGATTCTGGCTAAAGCCGAGATGCATTGCTTCAATAATGCATTGCTCAATTTCTGCGCCAGAAAAGTCAGGGGTTTCGTAGGCCAATCGCTCTAAATCGTAAGCGGCTAAATTATGGGGCCGCAGTCGCGTCAAATGGACTGAAAA
>JBAUJD010000493.1:0-20122 GCA_049683515.1 Thermosynechococcaceae cyanobacterium
AGGAACCCCGCCTACGAAGACCGGCCCTATACCCCCCCCGGGAAAGTCCAGTTTGACTCAATGGGACCGCAGGGACCACGTCAAGCGACTACCAAAACCGCACCAACGGTACAATCTCCTTCCGTACCAACGGAGCAATCCTCCCCGCCCCTACTCCCTCCGGCTGTATCTGAGGCCAAGTCAGATGATTCGCCTGCTCAGGATGAGAAGCCAGAGAAAATCTGCGAAAAGACGGTTGTCCTGACGCTGAAAACCCTCTCCTATCACGTCAGCATTTGTGACCAAGACAACACCTTGACTTACCACGGCACCTATCTTCCGTCAGGAGCCAAGACAGAGCTGCCCACCCAACTCTCTGATAGTGGGTACTACGTCAAACAGGGCAGCTATGAGTACTGGATTACGCAGGGATCCATTGCCGTTTACGACGGCAAACAGCTTCTGCTAGAAGAATTCAAGCAGTAGCCGTTCTAGAAGTGCTTGAGCAACGCCGAGGGAGGGTGATCCAAATCTAAATATTGTTTGAAAGTGTTGTGGGTGCAACAAATATTTTATTGCATCAACGTTAGGGTTGGTTTCAGCAAGCAACGCATTCGCCCAAAGATTGAAACTCTATGCAACTCAAAGAAAAAATTCCGGTCAATCTTTATCGTCCCAAAGAGCCGCTGATCAGTACCTGCCTCAGTAATGAAGAATTAGTACAAGAGGGGGGTGAAGGAACAGTTCGGCACCTAACTTTCGATCTGTCAGACAGTGATTTTCACTATATTGAAGGTCAGAGTTTGGGCGTCATTCCCGCTGGTGAAGATGCCAATGGCCGTCCCCATAAGCTCAGGCTCTATTCTATTGCCTCAACGCGACACGGCGATCGCGGCGATGATCAGACTGTCTCGCTGTGCGTCCGTCAGCTAGAGTACAACGACCCTGAAACCGGCGAACGAGTCTATGGAACTTGTTCGAGCTATTTGAATACGCTGCAACCTGGAGACCCCGTCAAAATCACGGGACCTGTGGGCAAAGAAATGCTGCTGCCCGAAGACCCTGAAGCCAACATTATTATGATCGCGACAGGCACTGGTATTGCGCCGTTTCGGGCCTATCTGTGGCGTTTATTTAAAGAAAAGCATCCTGATTATCAATTCAAGGGCACCGCTTGGCTCTTCTTTGGGATTCCTTACACCAGTAATATCTTGTATAGGGAACCGCTTGAAGAACTTCAAGAGCAGTTTCCTGAGCAGTTTAAGCTCAGCTATGCTATCAGCCGTGAGCAACAGAATGCTGAGGGCGGCAAGATGTACATTCAGCATCGAATTGCAGAACAGGCCGACGCCCTCTGGGAGCTGATTGGGCAAGAGCAGACCCACACCTATATCTGTGGCCTCAAAGGCATGGAAGGAGGTATTGATGAGGGGCTTGCGACTGCAGGCCAAAAGCAGGGTGTAGATTGGATCGAGTATCGCAAAACCCTGAAAAAATCAGGGCGCTGGCACGTTGAAACGTATTAGGCCACGATGGTTCACCGCTCAAGAGTGGGTTAGCGGTTATGAGTAACGCTTATATTGCCCATGACCCGTTTCGCTTAACCGTTGACGACTGATCTCGGTCTTGAACATTGAGGTTCCAGATCTGGCTTTGGAGCGAATGGGTGGCAATGGCCTTTGAAAAAGCTCACTGTAGAATTGTTCAAGTTGTTTGAGGTTCTGAGCGAGGTCATAGCGCTCTAAGACCCGCTGTCGAGCCTTCTGTCCCAGGATTTTAATGATTTCAGGATGATCGATCAGCATCGGCAGTAAAGTCTGCAGTTCGCCCTTCGCGCGTTGGGGGTTGAGGACCATGCCAGCCCCTCCCTCAAGCACTTCGCCATCGGCTCCTGCGTCGGTGGCAAGGCAGGCCAATCCACAGGCCATTCCCTCTAATAATGAAAGGGACAGTCCCTCTACAAAAGACGGCAGGATAAAAATATCTGCCCCCCGTAAAATCTCAATGCGGCGATATTCATCTGCGATCGCACCGAGCCAAATAATATTGGCGTCTGTCGCAAAGGTTGCCATCAGGCCGTTACGGAGCGGCCCATCCCCCATCAACAGCAGTTTTGCATCTTTCGGCATATTGGCCTGCCGCCATGCTTTGAGCAAAGACTCTACATTTTTCTCAAGGGCGATGCGGCCTTGATAGACAAAGAGATGTTCGGCTCCAAACTCAGCCTTGACCCCAGAGGGACCGGGGGAATATTTTGTGGTGTCAACGCCATTGGGGATCACCACTAAAATTTCAGGGGGGACTCCCAACCGAATCAGCAACTCTTTTTGGGCGATAGAAAACACAATCACAGCGCTATAGTTTGCCAGCGAAGGCGCATAGAGCTGATACATAAAATGCTGAGTTCCAGCCGACAAACTCAAGTGCTTATGACTAAAGGGAGGATGGAACGTCGCCACCAGCGGCACCCCGATTTCTTGACAAATCTCAGGCAGCATAAAATCAAGGGGAGACAGCGTCAATGAAGCATGGACCACATCGGGCTGGAGGGCTTCTAGAGACTGGGCCAGAATCTTGCTCGATCGCAGGGTGGGAATCGTATAGACCTGTGACTTATATAAAAACGGGAGCGAAACTTCTTTGCACTCAGACATCGGCTCTGGAACCACACAGTTTGCCGCTTCTTCTTCATCTGAGAAATGCAAAAAACTGACCAAATAGCCTCTGTCTAGAAGCATATTTGTAATTTCACGACCGTAGGTGACATTGCCGCAAGGCGGCGATTTTTTACCAATCCAGGCGATGTGCATGTAGGCTAGATCGTTTTAAGACTCCGAGGTAGAAGACTGCTCTGGGTATAAAGAACCCGTATCGGCAATATACCAGGATAGGAGTCCCCCTGTAACGACAATGCCTGCTAAGCCAAATAGGACCGGTCCCAGTCCCCAGAAGGTTTCAGCTACTCCTGCCAGCGCCAATGGCAAGCTCAGGGCAATATTAACGGCGTTGTTCTGCAGGCCAAATACTTTGCCCCGCATGTCTTCAGGGGTTTGGGATTGAATCAAGGTCTGCATCGGAACGCCCACGAGTCCTGCACAGGCTCCGATCCCAAACAAGCATCCCAGCGATCCCCACAGAGATTGGGCGGTGAAGGCCAATCCCACCAGCATGACTGCCATTCCCATAGAGCCATAGAAGCTGAGGCGATGGGGCTTAAACCGATGCCCCAGTTGCCCTAGTAGGCCAACGCTGAGGGCCATGCCTACTCCCCCTGCTGCCAGCAGGAAGCCGAACTGCGACGACGCCAGCGCTGGCATGATTTCTGCGATGCGGACCACCAGCACGGCCAATGCCGCAAAGACAGAGAATAAAATCACGAGCTGAACTAACGCCCCCTGCACTCGCTTATTTTGGTTGAGGTAGCGGAGTCCCTCTTGAATATCATCCCAAAGTTGGACTTCAGTGCCGGTACTATCAGATTCACCGGTTACCAAGAAACACAAGATGACTCCCGCAATACCATAACTGCCGCCGACGACAAGCATCTCTCCTAGATCGCTGCTCCCAGACCAGTCGGCGGTTAAAGACCCGGCAAACGCCAATAGGGGTTCACCTGCCGCAAAGCCTGCAATCACGGCCACCAGCATGGTGAACGTATAGAGCGCATTGGCACTGAGCAGATGCTCTTTTTCAACAATTAAGGGAATGGTGCTTTGTTCTGCCGGGGCAAAAAACTGAGTCAGCGTTGACACTAAAAAGGTGACGCCCAGAAGCAACCAAAACCCAATGGGAACCCCAAACCCGTCAACGGCTGGAAGGATGGGTAGCGCCACAAACAGGGTCAGAACGAGCAGCCCTCGAACCATGTTGGTGAGCACTAGAATCAGTCGTTTAGGCCAGCGATCAACGTAGACCCCGGCAATGGAGCCAAACAGAACGGCAGGGATCGTAAAGGCAATCATCACCGATGAGACCCAGCCACTGATGGTTTGGTCGGCGGCCTGGAAACGATTGCTAATCAAGGCAATCATGAGCACCAGATAAAATTTATCGGCGACCTGAGAAAAAATTTGACCCGACCATAGCTTTAAGAAATTACGGTTCCGCAGGACCGGCCCAAACCCTTGATGCTCAGCTTGAGGAGGATCTGCAGGGAACTTCGTCTCTGCCGGTCGTGGGGCCGAGGGCCGCAGGGCAATTGGCTGGGCCTGAGGTGCGGTTGACTTAGGTTTAGAATGGGGATCTCGGAGTGAGGTCATGACGGCAAGGCCTGGGGCACGATGGGCGTAAAGCAGGTGTCAAGCAAGCTAGCAGAGCGAATGGGCTGCTCGAAGTAATATTGGGTATAGTGACGCAGAATTCGCTCTAACGACATCCACACTGCGATCGGTTGGTCCGCTGTGGCGGTGGGCGACGGGTCTGGCTCACCCTGCAGGGCGCTGGATAGGGACTGTAAAAGCTGAATTTCTATGGCATTGAGTTGAGTTTGGATTCGTTTTCGAGGGCGATCGCGGGCCATAAACTGAGTGCTCTGGCGAGGTCTGTTGGTCATCTGTTCATGCTCCTGATTCCAGGCCGATAGTGCCACGGCCCCCCCTGCCTTAGGACTGAAGCCAACTCGCCAGTTTGGGTCAGTGAGATCTGGTACAAGAGGATCTTGGGTGACACAGCAGCGATTCACTTGGGGGGCAATGCCTGCCCAGTCTAGAAGCTGATAGATACCCTCAATGAGAGCCACTGGAACGTGCTGGGCAGGGGCTTGCTCAAGATAGGCGAGCTTGTCACAGAGAAAGTCATATAGTTCTGGTTGGGGTTGCCCGCTTAAGGCCTGGGAGAGGACTAGCTCAGCCCAATATTGGCCCACGGTGAGCTTAGCGAGGTCTCGACTAAGACCGGGATAGGAGACGATCACCTCTGCCTGGGAAATGCGGTCAAGGGATCGGCCCTGAGTCAGGACCAGTGTATTGACTACAAATAGAGAGCTGCGCCCCCCCAGCTTAGATTTGGGTTTACGTGCGCCTGCTGCAACCGCACGGACAAGGCCGTGTTCTCGCGTCAAAATAGTGAGCAGCCGGTCGGCTTCGCCCAGTGCCATACTCTTTAGATTAATTCCCGTTGCTTTGTAGACTCGGCTCATGCTGGGAGGGTTAACCCGCTATCGCGATGTGTTTAGAGAGGTGCTGTCATTGAGGAGCATCGTGGGCGGCTTCGTCAGCCTAGAAACTCAGCCTGCTGTCGGAGCAGATCAGGCCCCTGTGAAGTTCCTAATCGGCTGGCTCCGGCTTGGATGAGAGCGATCGCTTGTTCAATGGTACGAATCCCTCCCGAGGCTTTGATCCCGATGCGGTCTCGCCCCACCTCCTTTAATAACTTTACATCAGCAACGGTCGCCCCGCCGTGCCAACCCGTGCTGGTTTTCAGGAAACTGGCCCCTGCATCTAAACAGACCTCAGCAGCACTTTGCTTTTCTGAGTCTGTTAACAACGCCATCTCTAGGATAGCTTTGACGGTTTGTCCTGTGGCGGCACAAATATTGGCAATTTCACGATGAACCTGATCGATCTTGCCTGTCTTTAGCCAGCTTAGGTTAATGACAACATCAAGCTCTGTCGCACCTTGTTCAACGGCTTCTTGGGCTTCGTAAAGCTTGACGGCAGAGGTGGTAGCTCCGGTGGGAAATCCAATCACGGTGGAGACTTGGGGCGATTTACGATGCAGAGCTTCAACAGCCTGCTTCACATGAATGGGATAGACGCAAACGCTAGGAAAGGCAAATCGATCTGCTTCTTCGCACAGGTTTGCGATCGCATCGGGCAGCGCCATCGGGTCTAGAAGGGTATGGTCGATATAGAGCGCTAGATCAATCGCTTCAATTTGTGTCGATACCACAGGTATAACTCTCGCTTGAATTCCAACCTGATCTTAGCTTGACCAGTGATTACGGTCGTAAGGGGATGGAAATAGCGTTTATTGTTTTTAGGTAGCAGAAGACATCGCTTCTGCCTCTGAATCTAAAGCTAAGAAGTCCAGCGGACGACTCATATTGGCAGCAAAACCGAGGATGTTGCGATCGCAAAACTCATACACCAACTCCCCGCGCTCATCAAACAAAAACGTCCCACCCCGCTGGGTCACGTAGGCCGCATCAGGAACATAAGTCCCCCAGTTGCTGAGCACCTCAGCCATATTTCGTAGCCGCAGCGTCGCCAGCTCAAAGGGCCGCTGACAATCTTTGCCCACCGTCTTAAAAAGTGCCCCTTTCACCGGCGGTAGGGGTGCTGCTTTGATGGTTTCATGATCGGCAATCAGCTGAGGCGCGTTGCGATCGCCCTTATATCCTCGAAAAACCTCTTTCAGCGTGCCGGGGCTACCGATGCCAGCACACATGAGCAATAAATTGAGATAAGCATTTTGAGTCGCGCCAAAACCCGGAAAGTTAAGGGTTAGCCCAGGATAGAGATTGAGCTGCTGATGTAGTTCAGCCGTGGGGTCTACAAACAAGCAATCAGGCGGGAAGCCCGTGTAGTCGCAGAATTTTTGACCGGAGTTGCGATCGCCAATCCCCACTGCTCGCATGACGATGCCTTGAGCCTGGAGCTGCTCTGACTCTCGCTGCAGCCACCAAGCATATTCGAGACTGTCAAAGTCACCCAACTGAGGCCACACCATCACCAACAAACGGTGGGCCGACTCGCAGCCACTTAATATGGGAAGCGTTTTGCGATCGCTGACGTGCTGACGCTGAGCTTGCTTTAAAGTGCTGTAGATATTCATTTATCCGAATAGATTTTTGAGCAATTCCTCACGAGTGAGATCGAGATGCTGTTCAATATCTCGAAGAATGGCATTGAGCGTCCCTACCTTGATCGGTTTGTGAGCCGGGATTGTAATATGGTGTTCTCCGTTTTGTTGTGTGGTCAAGGGGATGTGACTACCTGTTTGGCGCTCTATTGTGTACTCAAAATAGCTCAAGGCTTTAGCTAGAGATACTCCTGAGGTATCTCTGGGTAGTCTCATGAAGCCATTACCTCGTCGTGAACAATGTGGAGTCGAATGATTTTAGGACGATGTTGAGCTTCTGGAAAATGGCAGTGGACTGCATCACGCACCGTGCCACGTAGAACCTCAAGATTATCAGCTTCAGTGAAGATAGATTCACCTAATGCTCTTGCTGTGTAGCCGCCCTCTGGATCACTCTCTACCAAAAATACAATTTCAGTCATTGGCGAAGTCCTTTGTAATCAAATGCTGAGCCACCATTACCCATCGGTCCGTTGTACACACCTTACTTAGTTTTATCTTAATAAACAAATGACTCAGCCCCGCAGAGCGACCTCTGCAGGATAGGATCGCACTCAAGGAATGGGACCAGGGTTCTACCGTTTTTGCAGCAAAAAATCATGCTAACCCAAACACAGCTTCACCAGCGCTCTGCTTTGATCGGAATCCCCATCTTTCGTCGCAGTGATACCCAAAGATTAGGCGTAATCAATCAACTTTGGGTTAACTCTGATCAGCGACGAGTTTGCTTCATCGGCATTCGTAAGCACCTGCTGCTTGGACCGCAGCACTTTACACCGCTCCAATCCGTTGACTTTGAGGGTGAGACCGCTTGGGTAGACGGGCCAATGCTCACCCAACTGCCAGTTGACTTCTACACAACTATCGTGGGCAGCGAAGTGATCACTGAAACGGGTGAACTGTTGGGCAACTGTCGTAGTTTTGAGTTTGATTTAGCCACGGGTGAGATCGATGCTTTAGTAATTGATGCCCTTGGATTACCCCTGATTCCTGCACAGTGCAGCAGCACCTATGAGCTTTCGGCGCACGAAATCGCCAGCGCTGGCCCCACACGAATGATTGTCTTTGAGGGTACCGAACTTCGTCTTATGCAACTCACGGTCGGTTTTCGGGAAAGAATGGGGCTGTACACACCACCGTGGGATGCTCCAGAGACAGAAAACTATATTCCAACGACTTGGCGCACCTCGAATCAGATGATTCTGAATGAGGAGAGAGCTGATGCGATTCGCCAGCTTGAAGACGGAGACGATCGCTCTGCTCAATCTATAACGATCCAAGAGGATGATGTTTGGGCCAATGATTTCTGGAACGATGATGATGACGATCCAGATGGTCCAGCCTCAAGCGCTGTTCCATGCCCAAGAAAGCCTAGCCCGACACCGAATGATACAGCCGAAATGCCGCCAGTTGACTGATGCCCTAAGCTCCCATCCCAGAGACTTTCGGTCTTAACGTTTTCATATTTCATGGCAGTCTCTTGAAGATAGTGATGGTGGCGTATTGATCCGTTTATTGCTTTTCCTGAATCGCCTGCCGGAAGCCCAGTACGACAAAAATATTTGAGAGCGTTAAAAAGGCCTCTGCCCCACCATGCAAAAAGTCTACGTCTGCCAAAGTGAGGCCATACTTCTGGAGTGCATAAATTCCTGCCGGTATTGTCACTGCAACAAATAACAGGAGCAAATAAAAACCAATCACGGCTAACCGAGGAAACAAGCCTGATTTAGTCACCACCCATAAAAAGCCGAGGTAGGGAAACAGTGACAGGGCAAATAAGGTTTCCTTAGAAATCATGATTATTTTCAGAGTCCAGTAAAAATCGGAGCAGGAACCTTAAGTAACGCTCTCTTGAGAGGCTTTATGCTGACGCCAAATCCACCCAGCAGCAATCCAAACGGTGGTGTTGCCTACGATGCTCATAAATGCCTGAAGCGTCACCATCCATTCGAGCTGGGGGGCGTTATCAAAAAAGTGCCAAGTAATTGCACACATGGCGCTCACCAGTGCAGGCAACATTGCTAGAGAGAGCCACCGCCAGCTTTTATTTTTAGTGACGTCACCATAGGTCCAGATTAGCCAAATGGCCGCAAGCCATTCAATCACGCTCGAGATATGGATGATCCAGGTGGGAATTGAAAGAGCGTGCATGGCAAAGTCCGATTGGGCCTAGGATAATCTTACAGAAGTTGGCGGCAGGAGTGGCAGTGTGAAGCAGATTCAGGCGGTGTTGTGTGGTTACTATGGCTTCGGTAATGGTGGAGATGAGGCATTGCTGGCGTCATTGCTGCAGATGCTGCCCGACCATGTGACCCCGCTGGTGCTGTCGGGCAATCCGGCAGAAACCGAGAAGCTGCATGGGGTTGAGAGCTGCGATCGCAACCACCCTCCCACGGTTTTCTCAGCCCTGCGGTCTTCTGAAGCCTTTATCTGGGGCGGCGGCAGCTTAATTCAAGACGCCACCAGTGCATTGAGTCCTGTTTACTACACAGGGCTGATGTTTTTGGCTCAAAGGCTAGGGCTGAAGACAATCGCCTGGGCGCAAGGCATTGGCCCCCTCAACACTCGCCGCAATCAGTGGCTCGCAAAGCAAACCTTTCGAGGCTGTACGGGGGTTAGCGTGCGCGATCTAAACTCCACAAAACTGATCAAAGACTGGAAGCTGCAGGCTGTGCAAGCACCTGATCCAGTGTGGGCGCTAGAGGGCGCTTCCGTTTACTCACAGATTGATCTTCCTAACCCCCGTATTGCAGTGTCTTTACGAGAGCATCCACTCTTGACGCCGCAGCGATTAGGACTCCTGAGTGAAGCACTGGCTCAGTTTCAGGTACAAACGGAGGCATCCATTGTGCTGCTGCCCTTTCAGGCCCGTCAAGATTTAGAGATTGCTCAAATACTTCAGGCCCAGCTCTTAGGGCCAAGCCAAATTTTACAGTTGACCGATCCGCGTCAGCTCAAAGGGGTATTTCAAACGGTTGATATGGCTATTGCAATGCGCCTCCATGCCCTGATTATGGCCGCAGCAGAGGGCTGTCGCTGTGTGGGGTTGAGCTATGACCCCAAGGTCACTCAGCTCATGGAAGATATCGACTGTCCTGGCTGGGAGTTAGAGGTGTTGCCGGTGACGTCTAAAAACATTAGCCAAGTTTGGGTTGAACACTATCGTCAGGGACGAGGGTTGACTCCAGAGGATCGAGAACAGCGCTGTTGTCAAGCCTTGAAGCATCAGCAGGTTCTTCAGCAGATGCTCTAGTGTGTTTTCAGGGTTATTTCTGTTGATATCGCGCTAAATCTCGTTCTGCTAACCAGTAACCGAGTCCAACCCCTAAAAAACTCATGATCAAATCTAGCCCATCAAAAGTACGGTTAGGCGAAAAGGCCTGAAGTCCTTCTTCGATCAAAGTAAAGCTGCCAAAGAGGATTACCCAGAGGGGGAGATTGAATCGTCCAATTCGACGCCATCGCAAAACACGATGCCCTATATAGGTGGCAGTTCCATATAGAATCAAATGTCCAGGTTTATCGTAGTTGGGAATAATCGCAAGCTGTGGTGGTAAATTGCCGCTGTAGGCCAACACCAAGATGATGCCAAATAGAGCGGCATATAGCAGCCCTAAAGCGGTCCAGATTCCTTTGCGCTTTTTCATTGCTCTATTGGGTGATCTCACTGTCCCAGTGTGCCCACTTACTCTGACACAACGCTTCTAGTCTTCAGAAGCTTGGGGTTTTAGAAAGCTTGATAGGCTTTTGGTCAGATTATCAGGTTAACGGTCAGGCCATCTGCAGTGATAACGCAACGATGGACTGGGTGACGATGGACTGGGTGTTGCCGCAAGACAATCGACCGTTATGATGAAACCATTATGGCTATTGTTTCCTCCCAGCATTCTTCTCCTGAACCCAAGAATTCAAAAAAGCGATCGCAAGCCCCAAAACCCTCCGGTGCCGATGCAGAAATCTTGCAGCCAGAAGCAGATCCCACCGAGCGTCAGGTCAAGCAAGATGAAAAACTACGCCCCCAGCAACTGGGCGAATATTTAGGCCAACAAGAACTCAAAGACGTTCTCAAGATTGCGATCCAGGCGTCTCAGTCCCGCAAAGAAGCCTTAGATCACCTCTTGCTCTACGGCCCACCGGGCCTCGGAAAAACGACGATCGCACTCATTCTTGCCTCAGAGATGGGCGTCACCTGCAAGGTCACCAGCGCCCCCGCCCTAGAGCGGCCCCGCGATATTGTGGGCCTGCTGGTCAACCTGCAGCCGGGAGACATTCTCTTTATTGACGAAATCCATCGCCTCTCGCGGATGACAGAAGAATTGCTATACCCAGCTATGGAAGATTTTCGCTTAGATATCACCATCGGCAAAGGGCAGTCTGCCCGGATTCGGAGCCTGCCGCTACCGCCCTTTACCTTGGTGGGAGCCACCACGCGGGTAGGGGCGCTCAGTTCACCACTGCGCGATCGCTTTGGCTTTGTCCAGCGGCTCCGTTTTTATGAACCAGAAGAGCTGAGCCAAATTGTATTACGAACCGCCGACATTCTTAAAACCCAGGTCACTGACCAAGCGGCCCTAGAAATTGCCCGTCGCGCCAGGGGTACCCCGCGCATTGCCAATCGCTTGCTAAAGCGAGTCCGAGACTATGCCGAAGTGAAAAAGATCAGCCCCATCGATCCGCAGATCGCCACTGAGGCGCTAGAGCTATTTAATGTAGACCCCTGTGGACTGGACTGGACTGACCGACGCCTGCTGACGGTGATGATTGAGCATTACAATGGCGGGCCGGTGGGGGTAGATGCAATAGCCGCCGCCACTGGTGAAGACTCCCAAACCATTGAAGAGGTCTATGAACCTTACCTATTGCAAATTGGCTATCTCAACCGCACTCCTCGAGGTCGAGTCGCTACCGCCGCCGCCTGGAAGCATTTAGGATATCAGCCCCCCGACGAGCAGATGTCTTTACTGCGATAGCCTGCCAAATAATCAAGGTATTATGGAAGCCGCCTTTGAGATTCGTTGCAGTCTCTATAGACCATTGGGGGCGCATCAATTTTCTACGTGATAGGGATTCAGAGTCAGTTCTATGTTGATGGTTATCTCTCCTTCAAAAACACTGGACTTTGAGGGCCAGCGGCATTCAAAATATACGGTGCCGGTCAAGCTAGATCAGAGCCAGCAGCTCATCGACCGGCTCAAAACGCTCAACCCAGAGGATATCAGCCAACTGATGGGGGTAAGCAGTAAGCTGGCAGACCTTAACCATAAACGCTACCAAACGTTTCAGTTTCCGTTCACGCCAGCGAATTCTCGTCAGGCGCTTCTCGCCTTCAAAGGGGATGTTTACAAAGGCATTGAGATTGACCAATACAACGATCAAGATCTAGACTTTGCCCAAAAACACCTCCGCATCCTTTCCGGTCTCTATGGGATTCTCAAGCCCCTCGATTTGATTCAGCCCTACCGTCTTGAGATGGGGACAAAGCTGGTGAACGAATCGGGCCAGAATCTTTATGAGTTCTGGGGGCATCAAATTGCTGATAATCTCAATGCTGATTTTGAGCAAGATGAGCGTAAAACGCTCGTCAATTTAGCCTCAAATGAGTATTACAAAGCGATCCAGCTTGAGCATCTACAGATGTCGACCCTTAACATTTTCTTTAAAGAGAATAAGAAGGGCACCTATAAAACCATCGCTCTGTTTGCGAAACGAGCACGGGGCTTAATGGTCAACTATGTGATCAAAAACCGGCTGAGCGAGCCGAACGATCTTAAAGCGTTTGATATTGAAGGCTATCAATTTAACCCACAGCTTTCTCGTGATCAAGATTGGGTCTTTAGCCGTAACTAAGACTTCCCGGCTGGCTCTGGGCACTCTATGCTCTACCTCATTCGCATAGAACAATACCTCAAACGTTACGGTGGTAACAAAATTTATGCCCCTCACCCCCAACTCTGTCTTCTGGAAGAGGGAGCAAATCTTGTCTTGCTTCCTTTGGGGGAGAGAGCTATGCATTATTACCGACAACTCTTTCGTCAATCCCGGCGATCTACAGAGCAACTTTAACTGCTTTCATCTTGGAGCCAGCGATCGCAACATCTAGCTCAAGGACATCGATTAAGATCGCGTTGCTCCATGCCTTACTTGTGTTGACATTGTGTATACAAAATAGCTAGCCTATAGACAACAGTATCTGTTCTAGGCTTCTGTGTAAGAGGAATGATGATTATGGCAGCAGCGCGTAACGGACCCGTCAACCAAACCTGCGACGTTAAGATCAATATTCGAGCTAAGCAAGATCAGCGCGATCTCATCGATCATGCCGCTAAAGTGCAGGGCAAAAGTCGCTCTGAGTTTATTCTGGAGTCCGCCTCTCAGAAAGCTCAAGTAGTTCTCTTAGATCGGTGCTGGTTTGATCTAGAGCCACAAAAATTTGAGCGGTTTTTAGCCATTCTTGATGAGCCGCCCAAAAAGAATGAAAAATTGCAGACGTTGCTAACCGCGAAGACACCGTGGGATTGAAATCAGATCCGTCCAGCCTAGATCCACCAGAGAATCTAAAGCCACATCATGAGCTGGAGCGTTTTGACTCAGGCAACGAGCCGCTCAATCACTGGCTGAAAAAACGTACCCTCAAAAATGAAGGAGCAGGCGCGTCTCGTACCTACGTCTCTTGCCATAAACAGCAGGTGATTGCCTACTACTCCCTTGCTACCGGGGCCGTCGCTCAGACAACAGCAACTGGCGGAGTGCGGCGCAATATGCCCGATCCCATTCCGGTCATGCTCATTGGGCGGCTAGCCGTTGACCAGAACTGGCAAGGCCAAGGTCTTGGAAAAGCCATGTTGCAAAATGCCGTTCTGAAAATTCTTCAGGCTGCAGAAATTGCTGGAA
Organism: Thermosynechococcaceae cyanobacterium; assembly: GCA_049683515.1. Classification (GTDB taxonomy): domain Bacteria; phylum Cyanobacteriota; class Cyanobacteriia; order Thermosynechococcales; family Thermosynechococcaceae; genus RCC1774. The sequence goes on from JBAUJD010000493.1 coordinate 13,672, forward strand.
TCCGAGCAATTCTTATCCATGCCATTTCAGAAGAAGCGAAACAGTTTTATGAGCAATATGGGTTTATTGCATCTCCCCTTGAGCCAATGACTCTAATGATCAAAGTGAGTGATGCTAAAATCAGCGGCTAGGCAAGCCGTTTTATCACCGCCGCGTTTACGCTCTCGATAAAGAGTCCATCGGTTATCTTAACCTCTCCCCATCACAGCTAACCTACAGTATCTCGCCCCCATGACAGTTTCAGACCCTGCCAATTTGGCTCAAGCGATTCCCTTAGATCAAATTCGCTACGACGATCGCGGCCTCGTCCCCGCCATTGTCCAAGACTATCTCGACGGCACCGTCCTGATGATGGCCTGGATGAATCGAGAGTCCCTGCAAAAAACGCTAGAAACCCAGCGCACCTGGTTTTGGAGCCGATCTCGCCAAGAACTCTGGCCCAAGGGCGCAACCTCTGGGCATGTCCAAAACGTCCGGTCAATCCGCTATGACTGTGACAGTGATACGCTCCTGGTGACCGTTGAGCAAGTTGGAGATATCGCTTGCCATAAGGGCGAGCGAAGCTGTTTCCATCAGATTGACGGGCAAGTGGTACCGCCGCCCGCCGATACGCTATCTCAGGTCTATGGGGTGATTTGCGATCGCAAACAAACCCCCTCCCCCGATTCCTACACCAGCAAGCTGCTAGCCGGGGGCGACAACAAAATCCTTAAAAAGATTGGCGAAGAAGCGGCAGAAGTCGTGATGGCCTGCAAAGACGATGACCCCGACCAAATTGCCGGAGAAGTTGCTGACCTGCTCTATCACAGCCTTGTGGCAATGGCCCACCACAACGTCGATATCAAAGACGTTTACCGCAAACTGCAGGATCGTCGCCGCTAGATGACTGCCCAAAACCGCAACCTATGGATTATTGCCTCCATTGCCTTCGTCAACGCCCTCAGTTTCACGATCCTGATTCCGATTCTGTACCTTTATGGGCGGCAGTTTGGACTCAATGATTTTGAAACCAGCCTGTTATTCTCGACGTTCTCGCTGGCGCAGTTCTTCGCCACCCCCGTGATCGGCAAGCTCTCTGACCGCTTTGGCCGCAAGCCTCTGCTCGTGATTAGCCTTGCAGGTACTGTCGTCGCTAATCTCTGGGCCGGAGCCGCCACCGCCGCCTGGATGCTATTCTGCGCCCGAATTTTAGACGGCATTACTGGGGGCAATGGCTCTGTTGCTCAGGCTGTGATCTCAGATATTACTGATGAAAGTAATCGTGCCCGTGGGTTTGGTCTCTTTGGCGCAGCCTTTGGCTTAGGATTTGTGCTGGGGCCAGTGATTAGCTTATTAGCGCAGCAGATTTCGTTGGGGGCAGCCTTTTATGCTTCGGGTGCGATCGCAGCTCTTGCCCTCGTCATGACCGTTCTCTTTTTACCTGAGACCCTTGAGCATAAAGTTCGCACTAACATTTTTGATCTCGGTCTTGATACGTTAATCACGGGCCTATTTATGCCGAAAGTGGGCATTTTGCTGATCATCAATTTGTTGATTGGCACCACCTTCACCATGTTTACCTTTGCTTTTCAACCCTATTACCTTAAGGTTCTAGGACAAAATAGCCAGTCGCTCACCATCTTGTTTATTGCCTATGGCACCCTCGGCGTCATTATGCAGACCGTCGGGGTTCCGTTTCTCACTCAACGGTTTAAGCTGACGCGCATCTTCTTTTTTGCCCTGCTGATCAGAAGCATTTCATTTGTGCTAATGCCCATCTGGCCGATGTTGGCCTACTTCGTCACCGTCACCATTGTGTTCTCCGTCTTGAACTCACTGGTACAGCCGATTATTAATACGATGATTTCTCTCAACGCAAAAGCAGGACAGCAGGGCGTTGTTCTGGGGTTGAATTCATCCTACCTGAGCATCTCTAATGCCATTGGCCCAGTCTTAGCAGGTCTCATGGTTCGACAATCTTCCCTAAACACCTACGGCTATCCCCTTTACGTCGCTGGGATTTTTACGTTCCTCGTCCTATTGGTGGCAATAACAACCCGCCAGCGGTATGCACCCGCCAGCTAGTCTTTTCGTCATCATCAAGATCTATCTGCTCTAGTGAAATGTTCCAGCGTATGATGAAGGGCGTGTGCAGCGATTTTAAGCTGCTAGTGTGTGGAGCACCCCGTTATGTTCAAGTCAGCAACCATCATTATCGGTACGTCCGTTGCCATAGCCGGTTGGCCCCTACCCAGTACAGCTCAATCGACTGATCCGGTTCAACAGCTCCTCAGCACTAGGGCTTGCCCAGGATGTGACTTCAGCAATCGAGATCTAAGCGGTCAAGATCTGAGCCAAGTTGATTTACAGGGCGCACAGCTCACCAACACGAACCTCAGTAACGCCAATCTTAGTAACGCCAATCTTAGTAACGCCAATTTGACGGGTGCAAACCTCTACCTTGCCAATTTAAGCAACGCCAATCTCGATACCGCCAATCTCAATCAAACTAAATTGTCCAGTGCTAATCTAGAGGGCGCGAATTTAACAAACGCTCAAATTGAGAATGCCACTTTTAGCTACGCCAACCTGAAGAGAGCCACGCTGACGGGATCGCAGTTAAACAAAGCCAACTTGAGTGATGCTGATCTTGAAGGTGCGATCGCAACTCAAGCCAACTTCACTGGCGCGACGTTGCGATCGACCAATCTTAGCAATGCCAATCTGGCCGGGGCTAATCTCAGCCAAGCTGTACTCATCGCGAGTGACTTAACCGAGACAAACCTCACTGATGCAAATTTAGAAGAAGCCGATCTAAGAGGAGCCAAATTAGACCGGGCAACTCTCACTAACACCAACCTCAGCAACGCAAAGCTAGAGAAAACCCTTCTGGCGGATGCTTCCTCCGCCAGTGGGGCAGCGCCCCAGACCATTGGTCAAACCCCAGAGACAGAAAAAAGTGAGCAACCAACGGGCCTGACCTCGCCGCTGCGCAATCAAAAGTTTCGACAATCGACGGCCTATACCCTTCCCCGGGGTGCTGCTACCTTCAACTTCACAGGCAGCTTGTACACGTTGTCAGCCGATGTTGCTGGTAACAACGACACCAGCCGCTATGCCGGCTTAGGCTTTAGCGTGGGTATAACCGACGACCTTGAACTAACCGGAGCCTACCAACAGGTTGATAGTAATTCACCGGGACGCCAAGGGCCATTCATCGTGAATCGAGCCGGGAGCCTCGCGGGTGAAACGCCGGGTAATGACGAATTCACGCTACAGCTCAAGCAAAAAATCTGGAAAAATGCAGATCGCAGTCTAGAACTCAGTGGCTTAGCGGCGGTGTCCTTCGCACCAGGGCCACGCCGCAATACCTTCCGCGATGGTGCCGTCACAATTCAAAAAGACAATAGCGCCATCGTTCCTGAACTACAGCTTCCACTAACCGCGACGCTGGGGAAACGGACCACGCTGACCCTGGCTCCGACCATCGCCTTCTTTCCCTCTGATAGTGCGCTCTTTCTATCCACAGCACCCGGCATTGGCGGCTCCTTTGGCACCACCTTTGGCTTTGTAGGGGCAGCGTCATACCAAGTCTTTGATCGCCTCACGCTATGGGCCGATGCCTTTGTGCCCTTAACCGGCAACAACAGCATTAGTCCTAATTCTGGCCGCCCTAGCAAAGAAATAGCCTTTAACGCAGGGCTGCGTTATCTCGTCAACCCTCGCTTGGCTCTAGATGTTTTTGCCACCAATACCGAAGGCAGTGTCGGACCCGTTGCCCTCACCACACAGCCCAATTCCATTGGGGTGGGCGCAAATCTCGTATTCATGCCTGACTTTATTCCCGGCAACCGTCGCATTGCCGATAATCATGGCGGCACTCTCGGCGAACCCGACTCCCCAAGAACCATTGATGGTCTGGGATTTTTTGATGGAGGCACTGTCCCCAAGGGTAAACTAGCATTCAATCTCCAGGGGGGCAGTCAGGGACTGCTGACGGCTCTCAGAGTCGGAGTGCTCAAGGATTTTGAGCTGGGCGTCTTTTTTGAATCGATCTCTGGTCGCGTCGATGAATCGGAACAGGGATTCAGCGGCAAAGTTCGGCTCTTGAATCAGGATAAGGGAGCGCCTTTTACCCTAAGTTTGGCAGGGACGGTGAGCATCACCAATGATGTCTTTGCGAACTTTAACAACAACGACCGGACTGCCTTTGAAGCTCTGGGCATTCCTGAAGGGACTCCTTTTATCGGCAATTTAGATCGGGGTAATCGCTTGTTTCTAGTGACGGCGACTCTACCCATGCACTATCGCATTAACGATCGCGCCAACGTTTGGTTTACCCCCACCCTCGGTATTGTGCAGCGCAGTGGTCTAGAAGCGGCTGGCTTTAACCTAGGTGGAGAATTTGAGGTCATCCCAGCCTTTAGCGTGCTAGCAGAAGTTGGGGCTGACCTTGTCGGCAAGGGGAATGCCTTTAGTGGCAATCGCCTCGTAGATCGCCTCCCCTGGAACTTTGCGGTGAGGGTAGATCCGCTGCGTTTATTTAATAACAGTTTAGACTCCTCCTCGCGTGCCAATCGCCCCAATATAGAGGTTTATATTACCAACCGCGTCGGTTCATCCACTTGGCATCAGCTCCGGGTCCGCGATCAAAACGACATCGCGGTCGGTGCAGGCATCCTCATTCCGTTCTAGTTGACAGAACACTAGTAGCGTCGATTCATCTGCCATAGCAGCACTGCACTAGCACTCAATCCCACGATGGTGGTAAGCCAAGCCCCTGTGATGGCGGTGAGAATACCGGCCTCGCCGAGGGATCGACAGATGAAGTCAAGGGTATAGTACCCAAAAATAATCAAAATGCTGAGGCCAAATCCTTTGGCACTGCCTCGACGAGGAGCCTGCAGCCCAAGGGTAGAGCCGACAAGGCCAAAGACAACACAGATCCACGGGAAGGCGTACTTTGCCTGAACCTGTGTTTCAAGCTTGCGGATTCGCCCCAGATCACCCGTTCGATTAACCAATTTGAGCAGGTGCTGGGTTTCAAATACATTCATTTGCTCAGGACGGCGGATCTCGGTTGCCAAATCTAACGGCGCACGTGAGATCTGCAGGTTCTGTTGTTTAAAGTTAGACACCGTTTGATAGGTAGAGCGACCCCGCGCTAAGCGATAGATGGTGCCATTGTTCAATTCCCAAACATCGCTATCTGAATTCCATTGGGCTGTTTCGGTGACGGTAATATCGTCAAGATTCCCTTGCAAAAAGTGCAAAATGGTCAGGTCTTTCATCCAGTGACCATCAAAGCGGCGAGCGTAGAATACGCGGGTGAGCTGATCGCGCTCAAACTCTCGATAGAAAATATTCTTATCTTGAAACGTAGGCCGCTCCCGGTGCAGCGCGTAATCGAGCACTCTGCTAGCCTGCATATTGCTGGGGGGAACCACAAATTCATTCAAGACAAAGGTGGTCAGCGTCACCGCGAGACTCAGACACAGGGCCGGCAGAACGAGGCGATAGAGACTGACACCACAATTTTGAATGGCGATAATTTCACTGCGTCGAGAAAGCTGGTTATAAACGGTTAGGGTCGCCAGCAGGGTTGCCATGGGCAACGCCAACACTAAAAAGCTCGGAATTTGAAGGGCTAAAATCTGCAGGGCGACGGTGAGGGCTAGACCTTGATCACTCACTTGCCGAAGGAGGTCAAACAGACTGCCGAGGGTGAGGCTAATGCTCAAAAAAGCGCCGACACCAAAGAGGAAAGGCATGATCAGCGCCTTCAAAATATAGAGATCCATGACCCCAATATTCAGAGCGTTAGGAATCGAGCCGGAATAACTTAACTGTATGGCCTTGGGGGTTTTAACCGTCATCCGGGTCTAGCATTTTGAGGCGAACGGTAATGGGCTGAGCCGATTTACTGCCCAGCTCAATCTCTAGCACGTCGCCACATAGACCTTCAAGGGATTGCACGAGCGATCGCAAGTTTGGCGTACTGGCTCCGCTATCGGCATACACTTTTTCCGAGAGTCGCTGAATACGTCGCCATGTCGTATAGAGTTTAGCAATTGTTTGTTCGAGTTGAGCGGCTTGGTTAACCATATCGGCGGCAGAATTGAGACAACCGAGACGTAGCGCTTCTTCTAGAGACAGCTCTAAATCAATATTTTGGGCTTCAATGGCCTGCACCTCATTGGAGGCGGTTAAATATTTAGCGAGCTGCTTGGCCTCATTGGTGACCTGCTTGAGGGTATCAATATCGGGGTCTTCACTGAGGGCTTCTTGTAGCGCGGCCTGGTGAACTTCAGGGAGTTTTTCTAGCTCTCTGACAAAGGGGGCGAGGTAACGGGTCGGAATCGTTTGATCAGCGGCTTTGGCCTTAATCGCAGCCGGAACCAGATCAGACGTCATGCCGACCCACTCATCGGTGAGCTGCTGTACTTCTCGGCGAGTAATGGGTTTGCCTTGA
>JBAUJD010000494.1:0-2646 GCA_049683515.1 Thermosynechococcaceae cyanobacterium
TCACAAGGTTGAGTTCAGGGTCGGTAGGATTGATATTGGTGGCCTTTTCTAAATGACCAAAGACCTTCTGAACCTTCCCCAGTGCATTAGGAAGTCCGCCTGGTAGACCGTCGCCAGCATCAGATACATCATAGGCAGCCTGCAAAAAGTAACCCACCGCCTGATACAAATTGCCCCGCAGCGGATCGCCGACCGTGAGGGTGGCTGCTTTTTGCTCGGTACGAGTCCCATAGACCTTAAAGGAGTTCCAGTCTTGGTCTAGGTAGGCAAAGACTGCCAAAAGCGCGTAGGTGAGAGGATCGGCTTGATTACTCTGGGTAGGCGCTTGCTTGAGAAGCTGGCGGGCTTTGGGATAGTCGCCTTTTTTGAAGAGTGCTTGAAAGGCTTCTGCCGTGAAATTATCAATAGTCCGTGCTGATTGACCGGTCCGAAAGGGATCGGCTGCGGAGGCTGATTCTACTAAGGCGAGAGCCGGTGAAGCCAGCAGAATGGTGACACTGAGCAAACATTGAGAAAGCCATGTTGTGCGCCGCCAGTTGTTCATGTTCAAGAATCCTTTGTAAATCGTCAATGTTAGAGAACCCAATCAGCGAGAAGTGGACTAGGCTAGATTTATGCTCTACCTGAAAGACGTGGTTTATCATCCCACAGCCGCTGCCAGTCCGATCTTGCAGCAGATCCATCTAAAGCTTGCCCCCCAACAAATGGGACTGGTCATTGGCCCCAGTGGTTCCGGTAAAAGTACATTATTAGAAATTTTGGCGGGTTTAGCGTCTCCAACGGCAGGCCAGGTCTACTGGCGTGATGAAGAACTTAAGGCCAATCAGCTCCAGCAGCTTGCGGGTCTGGTGTTTCAGTTCCCTGAACGTCATTTCTGTGGCGGCACCATTCTAGAAGAGCTACGGCTCGGCCACCCCGAATTAGGCTCTGAGCAGGTCAAAACGGCGCTCTCTGAAGTGGGTCTGTCGGATCTATCGCTCTACAGTTCGCCCCAAGCCCTCAGTGGAGGGCAGCAGCGACGGTTGGCGCTGGCGGTGCAGCTTATTCGACAGCCCTCGGTACTGTTGCTGGATGAGCCGACGGCGGGTTTAGACTGGTCGATGCGGCGGCAGTTGGTGAGTTTGTTGGCAAAACTAAAGCAGCGCTGGAGTTTGTTGATTGTCACTCACGATCCAGAGGAGTTGATTTCTCTTGCAGATCGAAGCTGGAGACTTGATCACGGTAAGCTGACTGCCTTTGAAGCGGCGGTGGCATGATTGCGATCGCGGTTCTTATTGCCTTGGCCTCCAAAATATGCCCATAGAATTAAGTTTGGATGCAACGTTCCATGCTGCATTGCCCCCCCACCCCCCCAATTCTGGGGGGAGAGCTACCACAATTGGGGTTATTCCTTTTAGGATTAGAAGCCACTGAATCAATCCTGACGCTATTGAATGCCGGATACCGAGACTATGCTACGCCTTAATGAAATTAAGCTGCCGCTGGATCACGCCGAAGCAGAGTTGCACGATGCCATTCTTAAAAAGCTGTCTATTCCTCCAGCCGATCTGAGTCATTACACCGTCTTTAAGCGCAGCTATGATGCCCGCAAAAAGGACAACATTCGGCTGGTTTATATCATTGACCTGGAGACACCCAAAGAACAAGCATTACTCAAGCAGTTTAAAAAAGATCCCCATGTCACTCCAACGCCGGATGTTTCCTATCGCCCGGTGGCGCAGGCTGCTGACGATTATCAAGGGCGTCCGATTGTGATTGGCACTGGCCCCTGCGGTATGTTTGCGGGGTTACTGCTGGCACAGATGGGCTTTCGGCCCCTACTGCTTGAGCGGGGCAAATCAGTTCGGGAACGCAGCGTCGATACCTTTGGGTTTTGGCTTAAGAAGCGTTTGAACCCTGAATCGAATGCCCAGTTTGGCGAAGGGGGGGCAGGGACGTTTTCTGATGGCAAGCTCTATAGCCAAGTTAGAGACCGTAAACACTACGGGCGTAAAGTCTTGACTGAGCTGGTCAATGCTGGCGCGTCTCCGGAAATTCTCTACATTAATAAACCTCACATTGGCACCTATCGTCTCGTCAAGATTGTCCAGAACCTACGGGCCACCATTGAGTCGCTGGGGGGCGAGATTCGATTTGGGTCTCGGGTTGCAGATATTGAGATTGAGCAGGGGCAGGTGCGGGGGGTCCGGTTAGAGAGTGGTGAATATGTTGGTTGCGATCGCATCATCTTAGCCGTCGGCCACAGCGCTAGAGATACCTTTGAGATGCTGCACGAACGAGGCGTCTACATTGAACCCAAACCCTTCTCGATTGGCTTTCGCATTGAGCATCCCCAGTCCTTGATTGATCAATGTCGCTTTGGCGACCAGGCAGGGCATGAACGACTCGGTTCAGCGGACTACAAATTGGTACACCACTGTCAAAATGGCCGGTCTGTCTATAGTTTCTGCATGTGTCCCGGCGGCAAGGTAGTGGCCGCAGCCTCAGAGCCGGGGCGATTGGTGACCAATGGCATGAGCGAATATGCCCGTGATGAATCCAATGCCAATAGCGCCATTGTGGTAGGAATTTCTCCCGAGGACTACCCGGATGGACCGCTGGCGGGGATTGCTCTGCAGCGATCGCTAGAAGAGCGAGCCTTTGCCC
>JBAUJD010000495.1:0-3831 GCA_049683515.1 Thermosynechococcaceae cyanobacterium
ACTCAGCGCTGGGTGACTTCAGAAAAATCTCACCAGACAGACCGTTTTTTTAAGCTCGCTGAGTAAAAGCAATTATTTATTCACCCAATAAAGGGGAACGTCAGCCACCATGAACCGATTAATGCATTGGAGTCTTATCGCCACACTGGCCGGAGGCGGGGTTGTCATCCCTTCCGTGACCCGCAACATGAGTGCGATCGCAATTCCAGAGGCTGATGTTCTTCAGCGATTAGAGCGCGTTCCGGTCTTTACCGTGACCGACCCAAAGGGCACCCCCGTACTAGCCTCGGTCCCCAACCCCAAAGACAAGAGCAAACAAATTCAGATCGCCTATTTTTTTATGGGGGCGGCTGACGCTCAGACCCTCGTGTCGAAGCTCAAGACCGAGAAACCAGAATTGGGCAAAACGGCCAAAATCGTGACGATTTCTTTAAAAGAAGCCTACAACATTCAAAAACAGAATAAAGACAAGAAAGACGAACTGGTTTTCCAGTTTTTGCCCACTCAAGAGCAGGTGGCTTCAGCCCAAGAGGTCTTGAAAAAGAGCGGCCAAGATGCGGCGAATTTTCGAGGCATTCCGCTGTTCTATGCCGTTGGTAATGATAAGAAAGGCCTCCTGACGCTGCAGCAGGGGGAGGAGAAAGTGATTCCCTTTTACTTTAGTCAACAGGATTTGCAGGGCATGTTGACACAGCTTCAGAAGCAGGATCCTAAACTTAGTTCTACGACCACCATTGCGGTGACGTCGCTGGATCGCGTTGTCAGCTCACTTTTTGAAGAGAAGGGTGAAAATGCTAAGCAAATTCAGCTCTTACCCTCCAGTGAAGCCGTCAAATACGTGATGGAGCAGCAAAAAGCGGCAGGCGGCACCCAGGCAGCGCCAGCAGCTAAACCGGCTGCGAAGAAAAAGAAATAACGCTCTTGACTCACATCTCTGGTCTTGAGCTGTGGCAATGGCGACAGTGGGCGAAGCAACAGATCAAATTCCTTAAACCTGAATCCAGTTCTGATTTAGAGACAGAGCTGGATTTTCTATTACAAGAGGTCGCCCACCTGGATCGATTAGCCCTACGCCTAGAGACCTACCGTGATCAAGAAAAGATTGAGCTGAAGCGATCGCTCCCCTCCCTCACAAAGTTGTGGCAGCAACGCCTCTACGAGCGACGTCCTCTCCAACATTTACTCGGTATCGCTGACTGGCGGCACTTTCAACTGCACGTCACGCCAGCGGTGCTCATTCCGCGCCCAGAAACGGAGTCGCTCATCGATCTCGCGGTGGCGCACACCGATGAATCGCAACAGGTCGGGCACTGGGCCGACTTAGGCACCGGCAGTGGTGCCGTTGCCCTCGGGTTGGCGACGGCGTTTCCGCAGGCCACGATTCATGCAGTGGACTGGAGTGCTGAGGCGGTTGCGATCGCAACCCAAAATACCCAATCTCTCAACCTCCAGGATCGAGTCACCTTCTATCAAGGTTCTTGGCTGGCTCCCCTCATCGCTTTGAGCGGCCAACTCAGCGGCATCGTCAGCAACCCGCCCTATATTCCGTCAGCCATGATACCGGAACTACAGCCAGAGGTGGCCCTCCACGAACCCCACTTGGCTCTGGACGGTGGTGTCGATGGACTTGACGCTCTGCGCCAGATTATTGCCGCCGCGCCTCAATATCTACGACCGGGGGGCCTTTTGCTGTTAGAGATGATGACAGGACAAGACCAAGCCGTAAAGGCGCTTCTGAAGCAACAGGGAGACTATGAAAAGATTCAAATCTATGCAGACTTAGCGGGTATCGACCGATTTGCCCGGGCCTATCGCCGGTAAGCGCTGATACGTCTGCGCCGTTGCCTTGAAGGCCGGGAGATACTGCTCTGCATGGTCGAGTCCCACCATCCCAATCATGACCACGTAGCCTCCACCGTCAGGGAACACCATCATCTGATAGACCTTTAACGGCGTTTGGGATTGCCGATCCTTCGCATTGGCCGTGATTTCAAACCCTTGTTGTTGGTCGAGGGCGATCGCCCTCATCGACTCCACTTCAACCGATTGGAGCTGGGAGTACTGCTTTAGCCGTTGCAAAGCAAATTCCTGAGGATTGAGAACTGGCGCGTTTCCGAGGGAAGGTGCGGCAATAAACAACGGATCTGCTGGCGAGGGCGACGAGGCCGAGGGAACGACGCCATCTTTAGAAAGGATGAGCGCTTTGCCAACCCCTTTCAAAGCCGTCACCTCCACTAAACGAGGCGCGGGAGTGATGCGAAAGGGTAAAGATCCCGTTTGCTGCAGGTCAGCATCTGTTGGCAGCAATGCGGCGGACAACACTGCTTCTCTAAGGACAGGGCTGAGGGATTTCGCCTGATCTTTCGGGAAGACCGCCACCACGAGTTTGGCCTGATTTTGCTGATCTGGAAACAGCAGTACCCACTTCAAAAAGTCCTCTCCATAGGCGGATTGAGCCACAGACAACAGCACTTTATCCCCGATCACTTCCTTCGAGAGCAACGTCATTCCCCGAAGGTTAAGCTGCTCGGCAGAAAACCCCGCCATAATCTCGGCAAAGGGTCCGGGAATCGCAGTCAAGATAATGGATGCCCCGGTGCTGGGCTGCTGGACCCCATAGAAGGAATAGGCTTGTTCAAAGTCTTCTGGGGGCTGTAAGCTTACCCCCACCTCTGGAAAAGATTCGCGAGGCTTAATATTTTGCCCCCAGGCTGGCGCGACAATCCCAGAGAGCAACAGTAAGGGCAGTACAAACTTACGCAGCATTGAAAAACAAACGAAAAGACTCTTCAAGGATAGCGGCTCTCTTTTCATCTATTGGTGGCTTTCGGCTCCATTAAAATCATGGCAACGCCTCAGCCTTTACGTGCACCGTCCCCACAGATGCCTCCGTAATTTCCCCCAAAATAGGGATAGCAGAGCATCTCAAAATGCAGCAGCGAGTCCAGGCCATTCTAGACACTCCCACAGAAGATGAGAAAACGCCTGATGACGAGATCAAGCCTGTCAAAGATCAACAGGATACAGCCTCTATTAAGGAACCAACGACCGAAGATTCCGTCGAGGTACCTAAGTCAAAAACAACGCCTTAGCCATCTTATCCAGGGAGAATAAATGATTTTTGCCGTTTTCTCTCTCATACTTTGGCTGAGCGTAGTGCTCACAAAGGTTCTAGTGATCATTCCGCTCAAAGCGCTACATCTCTTTAGCCTGCCGCCCATGTTGGGATTAGCCATTCTGTTCGGTGTTTTTGCCTGGATCTTCGGCGACAAGAGCTGATCTATCTGTAACCCTATTCCCCATTGATGTTCTTTAACGTGAAAGTATCCCTTACGCTCCTCAGCGTTGCTCTTGTCAGCGGGTTAGCTGCACCTGTGCTGAGTCTGGCTCAGCAGCCTCCGGCCTCGGCTCCTGCCCCTGCCTCGACCCCTGCCCCAACTGCGACGCGCACCATTACCAAAACGCTGTTTAAAGCATTAAAACAGGGGAAGTATGGATATATCAATGCTGCGGGAGCCTTTGTGATTGCCCCTCAATTTGAAGAGGCTAGCGATTTTTCTGAGGGTTTTGCAGCGGTCAAGTCTAAGGGCAAATGGGGCTATATCAACACCCAAGGGCAGTGGATTACGCCCGCACAATATTCGCAGGCTGAACCCTTCTCAGAAGGAATGGCGGGGGTTGCCCTCGAAGATAATGTTGGCTATATCAATACCAGCGGAAAGCTTGTCATTCCCTATCAGTACTATATTGGCGGCAACTTCTCTGAGGGGCTAGTGCGCGTGCTCATTGATCGCAAAAAGTACGGCTATCTCAATAAAGCCGGACAGCTTG
>JBAUJD010000496.1:0-2529 GCA_049683515.1 Thermosynechococcaceae cyanobacterium
GTTTTGGTTCTGGCGTCAGGCTACTTATTTACCCGATTGGTACACTCAGTCGCCTCCGTTACCCAATGAGGACAACACCCTCAACGGTAAAGATATTGATCAAGGTAGTGAGCGGCAGTCCATTAAGGATAAGTTGGCTCGCCAAGTCAGGCCCGTCCCCATTGCTGCCGCTTCAGAGCCAACGACGAACCGGCCTATCAACGGCGCATCGCCGCAAAGTACCCATGAAGTCAGGTTAGATGCCCACACCTTTAATGAGTTTGTGGTGAGTTCCATCCCTGCGAACCAGCAGACTAATGCAATACTCCCGGCGGTGAAGGGCATTAATGCTGAGATAAAAGACCAAAAGCTGAAGGTGAGGCTGGTGGTAAATACGGCAGAGATTCCGTTGAAAGAGCTGCCCAAGGAGTCGCGATCTCAACTAGAGCAGACCCTCAATACCTTTCCCTTCCTTAAAAACAAAGAAATTTATCTAGGTGTTGTCGGACAGCCTCGTCTCAAGAATGGCCAGGTGGTTCTGGGCAAGCAGACAAAGGTTCAAGTCGGTGGATTGACGATGAATTTGGCTGATGCATCCCAGAGAATTGGAATCCCGGTAGAGACCCTTGAGCAAAAAATCAATCTACAGCTCGGTCAGCTTAAAGTTGAAGACATCGACTTCACCGATAATGCTGCTGTACTCAAGGGCATTATGGATTAACGGCTGATCCATTTCTTCTCTGACTCATAGTTGGACCCGTTGCCAATTGAGCACATCTTTAACCCGATAGTGGGCCGGCCAGTCATCGATATACTTCAAGACATCGACCAAGCTGGAAACGTCTTCTGAAACCGCAATGCCAGATGTGTTTCCTGGAATTACTAGCGCGTCATATTCGGCATTGGGTTCCATTACTCCACGACCGAAGTAGCTAATGTTTCTATTGCTAGCATTGTTCTTGGCACTGACAACAGCCTCAGCCCAGACTACCCCCTCAAAATTTGTGTTTTTACCCCCAGGGCAGCCAGGACCAGAGGTGAGAAGCTGCAGTTCATCTGAAGGAATCCATAGAAACGCACCTTGAATACAGGATTGATCATAGAGTCGGACCAAATGGTTACCCTCCCCCATCATGCGTAGGTCTCCGACACGGGGTTCTTGACCATCCGTCCGCACATTAAGAATTTTGGCTGTGTTTCTCAGGGTAAGGCTGAACTGCGGGTCAAGCCCAGTGTTAACAAAATCGATATGAACGGGGCCATTGGTGGTATCCACCGTGAGCGTTTCATTATTGGCTAAGTCAATTTGTTCCACTTGATAAAGGGTGGGCACGGTTCCACCAGACCCTGTAAAGGTTGTGTCAGAGTCAATCACGCCAAAATTAGTGCCCTTGGTACGGCTGGGAAGCCATGCATATAACTCACAGCCAGTCAGATCACCTGAAATCGTATCGCCAGTTGCGCCATCATCAACGTTGTTGGACCAGACTGCGTTGAGATAGCTAGGGCGATCGCTATCCCCGGGGGCCGATATGCCCGTCAGTGAACTATCGGGTGAGCTAGAAGACGAAAAATAGACATTGCCCTTACTCCCTAAAATATTCCGCCCCCTGAGTCCTAAGACACCGATGTGGGGGGCACCAGCAACGTAACGCAACAGCACACCTGGGAAATCCTCTAAATCTGGTTTTACCGAGAGGCTCACTAAAATTGCCGTGCTACGCTCGCCTTGATTGCCTTCAATGAGCAGGTGGCCTACTCCCCGGAGCGAATCATAGCGATAGGCACGAATCGTAAAGGATCCCGCTCCCATTGTCCCGGTTGTCATCAGTGTGGGGGCACCTACCCCCTTGAGCGGATAGCAGGGTGCCCCACTGGGATCGTACCCACTCCATTGATCCACTCCTGTGTTTGTTTCATCCCCACTATTGGGCACGCCATCAGCTCCCAAGTAGGTTTTACCCGTTTTGGGGTTCAGAGTGTCATAGTTACGATGCAACAAAATTACATTATTGCGATGGGTCAAATGTGCCAAAACGCGGGCAATACCGCCCTCTGCTACCGAAAGACTCACCTCTGTTCCTCGTCGCTGTCGTGCTGAGGTCAATCCATTCTGAGAGACCATAACAGCGGTTAATCCTAACGTCAGCATCACTAACCCTAAGCCCATCGCCATAGGTAGGGCAAAGCCGTGAGACTTTGTAGATCGACTTTTTAGGAATTTAAGCATCAAGTGTTTCTAGAGAGCTGTTGCTAAGGGATGGTGTTCGACTACCATCAATCCAATACAGCCAACATGCGAAGTGTAGAGGTATAGTGTCCCCACTCTCTGAGTCTAAAGCCCTTGTCGTGAGAGAACCTCAGTACAATTACACATCACAAACTAAGGAACGACTAACACAGGGCAAGGCGCTAGATTAATCACGCGATTGCTAACGCTATCGGACATACCCTCTTCGGTGAGGCCCACGCCGCGACAGCCCATCACGATCACGCTGGCATCTAATTCATCGGCAACATCGCAGATGGTGAAGGCCGGTTGCCCCTGCT
>JBAUJD010000497.1:0-2293 GCA_049683515.1 Thermosynechococcaceae cyanobacterium
ATCGCTTCAGGATTGCGCTCTAGTGCCATCGCGACCCCATAGACGGTGACCGGAATGCCTCGCTCAGTGAACAGTCGGTGCAGCCGCCAGAATCCGGCCCGACTGCCGTACTCATAGATCGACTCCATGCTCATGTGACGCAGCCCATGAAAGGGTTCAGCACCGACAATCTCTGACAGGAAGGCTTCAGAAGCCGTATCCCCATGCAGAAGGCAGTTTTCACCGCCCTCTTCGTAGTTGATTACGAATTGCAGGGCCAGCTTTGCCTGGTGAGGCCATTTCGGATCAGGCGGATTACGACCATAGCCCACCAAGTCTCGTGGATAGGGGTTAGACATGGAATCTTCTCTAGTTTTGAGTACTTTTCGGTCAGAATTTAGCAGCTTTTGGCGCTATAGATAGTGTTCTACTGAGCAGACAGAGCGGAGAGCGGTGTCTTAATACCGCTACGCTAAACTGGAGTCAATCTTGCTAGAGAGTCCTGCGATGGTTCGTCTTGATGCCAGTCCACCCCAACTTGTTGACGAAGAAACCACTGACGTTATTAAGCTGCCTCCCACTAATTTATATAGCGATGAGCCACCCTTGGAAACCGATTTTCACCGCGACCAGATTGATCTACTGATTCGCTTGCTGAAATACTGGTGGCAAGACCGCCCCGATTTCTATATATCTGGCAACCTCACGGTGTACTACAACGCACAGCAGATCAAAAAACGCGACTTTCTCGGCCCTGATATCTTTGTGGTCTTGGGCGCAGAGAAGAAAGACCGGCGGAGCTGGGCAATCTGGGAAGAAGGGGGCAAGTATCCAAATTTGGTGATTGAATTACTCTCAAGCTCCACCGCAGCAGTGGATAAGGGAGCGAAGAAAACTCTCTATCAGGATGTATGGCGCGTTCCTGATTATTTCTGGTTTCATCCAGAGACAATGGAGTTTGAGGGGTTTCATCTGGTTGATGGTCAGTATGAAGAGATTTCACCCACCGCCAGCGGCAGACTACAGAGTGAGCAGTTGGGCCTAGCGCTAGGCATTCACGAGCGTCAGCTACGCTGGTTTACAGCAGATGGAGAGCTGATTCCGCTGCCCGAAGAGGCAGAACGACAACGAGCAGATCGATTGGAGAATTATTTGCGATCGCAAGGCATCGACCCCAATCAGCTCCCTGATTAAGCCCTAGGCTTTGACCGCTTCAGACTGCTTATAGGCAGCCCACCCACCCAGATGCGAAATATCCGGCCACTGATGCTGCTCGATTAAGTCTTGAGGGTAAAGAAACGCGATCGCCCTCCCTCCATCCAGCAACCCAACCTCATGGGGATACATATGAGGTGGCTCCGTTGCCGCCAGTTGCTCAAACTGCTCCCCGGTCAACTGATAAATTTCGCCAGGGATTGAGATCCCGCCTTCAGCCACCTCGTAAATGCCGGGATGCCAACCCTTACTCACAGAATGAAGTCGATAGCTCGGCTGGGTCGCTGCCTCGCGGACAAACTCAGCCCCCTGCAGATTCTGGTGATCGGGCTGTCCACGCAAAGCGGAACCACAGATAAAAACAAGCTTATGGTCTGAGGATAGGGGTTGACTCATTGAATTGATGGTCCTTCTACTGTATTGGCAGGCACCGTTGCGACTGAGAGTATACAGTATACAAAACTCAAGCCATTTTATGTCGTTCTTTGGTGCTGACATGCCGACGCTACTGATTATTTAACTGGCTGCAGACCCTTTACTGAAGAGATCGGGATTCTCAAACATCCTCTTAGCGTCCAGATTGCACCTCGCTATTGAGCTTTAGAAGTGTCAATCATTGGCCGCTATTAATCAAATAGCAATCCTAGCTGATAGCAGAGAAAGCATCATAAGTTTTCAGATTGGGCATTGTGAACAATCGGTAATTGATAAACAGCTCAAATAATCGCTTGGTGGTTTTGAATGCTCGACAGCATTGATGCATCTGCTTGAGGATTGCCTTTGCCTGCCCCCAAATGTTCTCAATTGGGTTTTCTTCCGGTGCATAGGGTGCAAAGCGCAAGCAATGGATTTTCCAGTCATCGCCTTGATGAACCTCACTGAGATAGTCTCGAAACGCCTCAGAGCGATGATAACTGGCTCCATCCCAAATCAAGACAATCTTGGCATCACCACATTGAGCATTGAGATATTTGACACGACTTGGAAGGTTAATGGCCCGCAGTCAAGATTTCAAATACGATCGCAAAATTTAAGCAGGCATGATCACCTCCAACACTTGCTCTATCGATTGGCCCTGCTCTAGGAGTGCCTTGCTCAA
>JBAUJD010000498.1:0-4538 GCA_049683515.1 Thermosynechococcaceae cyanobacterium
CGCTAGAGCTGCGGCTGGCTAGCCTTTAGGCAGCAAAGCGACAATGAGAATAAAACCCCAGATCCCTTATAAACAGGAATCTGGGGTTTTGTACTAGGAATGCAATCTAAGTTGCTGGGCCGAATGAATCATTACACTTGTCTGCAACATCATTGCGCCTAGGACTTACTAAGGTCGATTCGGTGCGGCTTGTAAATTTGTGGGCAAACAGCCCAGTTGGGGGTTCAATGGATGCACCGCCTGCTTAAAGCCTGGTGAACAACCCTGCGACGGTCCCTGGAGCTGCTGTTTGTTAATGAGCTGCACCTTTTGGGTCGCTTGGAACGGCTCAGGATTCTGGGGTTGAGCAAGGATATTGCCCGGTAGGCATTTTAGCTGGGGATTGACGGGGGGCGTCGCAGTGACCCAGCCCGGTGGGCACCCTGGAATTGCTCGGATGGGTTGCGCTTTGACAGCCAAGCCGGAGCCAGTTGTGACTAAGAGTGCGCCTAGGGCAAGAGCATTAATAAAGTGTTTCATGATGAATTGCTGGTCTCCATGTGTTTGATGCAATCATCATCGCCAATAAGCTTGAACAGGGCTGTGATGACGGTCGGAACTCTGCGGTGATTGTGTCGCTACATCTGTGGTGATCTGCAGCCTCTTCCATTTATTTCTACTTTTTTATCTTGAATTGCTCAAAAAACTCTACTTGTTTCACCGAGATGTGGGACTGACAGGGGACATAGAGACTTTTAGGCTATAGGTCATGCCCTGATGAGTCAAACACGACCTGTAGCTCACATCGCGTCATGATTCTGATGAGTGCCCTGAATACCTTTAACTTATTGGCCCTCGGGCATCGAGGAGCTGGCAAGACGGTTTTTCTTGCGGGGAGTTATGCTGCGTCTCGTCCCAGCCGAAAGCTGACTCAATCTTGGCGTCTTTGGTTTGACTGTCAAGATATATCTGCCCAGAAAAATCTAGAGGAGTTGCTGAGTGGCGTTGCCCGGACGGGTCGATATCCCCCTCCAACACTCAAGGTGACCTCCTTTCGCTTTCAGTTACAGCGACGCAATCTATGGGGGGCTGAGACCCTTTGCCAATTCCGCTGGAGCGATATTCCTGGTGAGATTTGTAGTTTTGCTAACCCTCATTTTCAAGAGATCTTGCTTCGATCTCATGGAGGGTGCTTATTTATAGATGCTCAGTCATTAGCCAAGCACGGCTCAACTTACCTTGAGACACTAGAAAGCCTCATTCGCCAGATTGAGGTTATTTCAGCCCACGTGAATCACCAAGGCATCCGTTTTCCCTTTGCTTTAATTTTGACGAAATGCGATAGTCTGCAGTCTCTCTTCGGTCAGAGTCTTTCGTCAAACTCCCATAGCGTGCTTCAGCTTCAGAAAAATCTTCAGCCTCTTTTAAATCGGTTGAATCTTGCCCAGGCTCACTATCAGATATTCTACTCGTCCATTCCCATTACAGCTTCAACCGGAATGGCGGGTTTAGAATCGGCTCGAGCTGCAATGCCCTTTCTATGGTTAACGTCAGAATTAAGAAGCCTGTACCGATGGCAAGAGCCAAAATCTTTAGCCATAAAGCTAGAGCAGCTATTCCATAAAACACCCAAGACGTTACCTGACCTTGCCTCTCAGCAAGTTTTAGCTCAGCAACGTTCACGGCGTTCAAAAAGCCTTTACCGCTGGCTTTTTGCAGGGATTGTCACTTTGGCCCTAGCCGTTGGAGTCAGAGTCATCTCTCAACAGAGAAGCACGCCCGCACAGCAGCCTGTAAATCAGTTGCCCCCTGAACAAGTTTCTCAGGGGAACGGTTGATGAGTCGGCATAGACGTTTGTTGACCGATCATCCCGCTCAGGAGATGGCTCCTCTTATCTTTTCTAAACCGCTTATAGAGTCATCATTATGGCATTACAGGTTGAGCAGCTTGTATATACCAGTTTCCCGAAAACTGGATTTAAGGGGTTAGCAGGATCGCAGATTCCTAACCATATTCAGCAGCACTTCGCTGAGGTTATTGTGAACCAGTGCTGGGATGCCTATAGCCCACCACCCTTCGGGTATCGTGCCGTTTATCTCCAGCAATTGTCTGAGCAAAGTTCTCTATTTGGCTGGCTATTCAACAGGGGAGCAGATGATTTAGGGCGAGATGGGGTGCCCTATTTCTTGTGCTACTACCTCACGGATATCCTTGACGATGCTTACCTCACGCTCATTTTTGATTGCTTAGAGCGCGGACCACTGAGGATGCCTGAAATGATCGATACCGCCTCAGCCCTAGAGTCACTGATCATTCCCGATCCATGTCACTATTCTTCAGTCCAGCCTGGGGTGACCATTCCTTCAGGAACGCGGGCGCGCTGTCGGCTCCTTTTAGATCAACAACGATTGCTAGATTTTTATATCCAAGCAGAGCCTCTGGCTGAAAAACCAGCAGAATCGAAGTCGTTAGTGCCTGTCTCTAAAGGTGCTAGATCGCAGGCCGGCTCGTTCGTTGCCACCCGTAGAACTGCGCTCTTGATTGGAGTGAGTACCTACGGTGGCGATCTTCAACCGTTACCCGGTGCCATAGAAGATGTTGAAGCGATGCGGGAGGTTCTAGAAGATGTCGGCAAATTTGATGAGGTACAGACGCTGCTTAATCCTGATCCCCAGGCGATGGCCGAGGCCATTGAAGCGCTCTTCCTCGATTGCAACCCAGAGGACTTTGTGCTCCTGTATTTTTCAGGGTATATGGGGGTTCTAGATGTTCAAGGGAAGGTGGGACTTACCACAAGCTGTAGTCGTCTCAGCACGAGTGGGCATGTAGTGCGTTCCACAGTGGTGACCGCCGAGTTTATCAATGATGTGATGAGAGAAAGTTTGTCACAGCACAAAACCCTCATTTTTGACGGGTGCTTCGATGAGGCTGTGCAGGCGAGCGTCTGCTTGGCCCCTCAGTTTAGGGGTTCACAGCGAGCGGTTCTGCTCTCGTCGGCAGATCTGCCTAGAGAGTCTCATTCAACCTATACCTTTTTTCTGGTCGAGGGTCTAAAGACCGGGGCTGCAGACCTGAACGGAGATGGAACGATTACGCTTGCAGAATGGCATTGCTATGCGCGTCGGCGCATGCAGCAGGTTTCCCCGGCATCCAATGCAAAAATGTACGGTCTCGGCGCTGTCGCGAGAACGAGGGTTGCCCTGTCACCGATCAACCAACCGAGTTTTAAGTACCGCAGGCAGGTGGAGGTCTGTAGCCACAAAGGTCAGGCTTCAGTGGCTAATCGTGTGGTTCTCGATACGCTATATCAAAGTTTAGGACTGAGGCTAGAGGAAGCTGCAATCATTGAAGCGGAGGTTTTTAGACCCTATCGAAATCATCAAAAAAAGCTGCAGAACTATGCGATCGCATTTACCCAAGCGCTTCAGCAAGGCTACCCCTTCCCGTCTCATCTGTACCAACAGTTCAAGCAGTTTCAGCATCAGCTCGGTCTCACGGATGCCAATGTTATTCCCATTGAGACCGAGTTGGTTCGCCGGACCGAGACGCTCAAAGAATCAACCTATTCCCTTGTGTCTCCTCCAGATCAGGTTAAAAGACAACTAAGTCCCATTTTTGCCAGGGGATATCATCAATGGATACAGCCCCTTTCTAAGTGGGTATTCGTGAACGTGGGTTTGCCGTTATCAATCTTCACCCGTCATACCTTGGCACGCTCCCGGCGAACCTTGGTTGAATGGACCCTTCGCGTACCCGATGAACTCAACCGTTTACATCCCTCAACTCTTATCTTTCTCTGTTTGGGAGCTGGGATTGGAACAGCGCTATTGATGGCGCTCTTTGCCCAGCCGCAACTGGCGAATCGCAAGCAAGAAAGCGTAGATCCACGCCTACCAAGAGCAGAACGCCCCCATTCAATACTGGAACCAACCCAAGAATAAAGGAAGATAAAATCTGTTTGTAGATTCCCCATCTTCATTGAGAGCCAATGGGGAACCCCATTGACATTGACTCACCTCACCTCCCCCCACTGAATTGATCACAATAAAGCAGTGAGTCTGCTTACTGCCCTAGTCTGGTAGAGCCGCGATAGTGAACGTAATCAACACTTCGAGGTTCTGAATGATGAAACTCCAACAAATTGCATTGATGAGTCTATTGGGCCTATCCACATTACCGGCTCTCATGACCGCTCCAGCCCAAGCCTGCACGCCTGCCCCTGATAATCCCAGTGGCTGTGATGGACTGAATGGCGGTGGCCCCCGGTTTAATCCTGAACTGTTTCAAGTGCGCCCTAAATTTAAGAAGCCCATTGGCCCTGTTTGCTTGACCTGTCCCCCTTACTCTCTTAAACTCAAGGACCAATATGAGCAGATACAGCAGCCCGTTCTGGTACAGGAAAAAAATATTTTGCTGAATCAGGAGCGTCTCAATCAAGGTCTTGAGCAGCCCTATCAACGCTAATTCTTGACTTCAACCTTAATTACACCACTGAACTGGGGGCCGCCAACCACGGCCCTTTTCTATGGGATTCAAGGCGAAAAGCTAAGGCGGAGGC
>JBAUJD010000499.1:0-2830 GCA_049683515.1 Thermosynechococcaceae cyanobacterium
AAAGTCACTATGCCTGGGCAGTCGTCGTTGTTTTTCTTGCAGCATGACTCAAAACGGCCCGGATTGTTGACAAGAGTATCGCGACACTCCGCTTCAGCTCAAGGCTCGATTGACCTCACAGTAAGCATCGAGAGTCTCTCTATATTTGGCCGCTAGATTAGGAGGACGGTAGCTGGGCACATCACACCAGCGCTGCTTGGTGCTGATGTGGAGGTCATCAAAATAACCAACGATCTCTCGCCAGCGTGCTCCCGCTAGCCCTAGAAGTCCTAGCTTCTCATCGAAAGGGGCTTTATGATTCTGCTGTAGTCCGCCTTCAATCGTATGAGCATCGAGGGCTAGCTTGAGTCCCATTTGCTGCATTTGCTCCATCATCCAGATCAGCGCTGTATTCGAGAGGCCGCTGTGGGCTTCGGTGCCACCCCCCACAGCCCCGTGATTGCCAGGGAACCATGCTTGATGCAGACTTTGAGACGGTCGATCCGGACTAGATTCCATGGGTGTGATGTTCAAGATTCGTCGCCGTTCATCCACCGCCACCGCATGAAGTGCCCGCTCAATGATGGCACTCAAGGTCGTGTCGTGGAACTGATACCGACGATTCACCCAGTGATTGATGGGCAGAAAAGGAATCAGGTCGGGGACTCCCAGTGATCCCACTGTTTCCCAACAGCCCAGTAGAGTGATAGGGACGCGATCGCCGTTTTCTTGGCGAAACTGTTGTGCTTCGAGATGGCTGGGCTTAATTTCTTTGCGGCGGTAGAGATCATAGGCACGGCGCAAATGACGGACCTTTTGATGCTTTAGCAACCCAGAACAGTTGATGAGTCCCACAACGCTTCGCACCGTATAAGCCCCTCGGCTATAGCCAAACAGATAGATTTCGTCCCCTGGCTCATAGTTGAGACAGAGAAATAAATAGGCATCTTGAATATTGCGGTCAATGCCTTGGCCGAAGGCTCCTCCTGCGAGGCGATCAAGTTTACGCGTTCCAATGCCGTAGCCGTAGAAGACACACTGCAGGGTGCCATCCCTATCAATGGGTTGAATCGCTTGAGCAAGTTTGACAATATTGGTTGGGTAGGGCGTGCTCAAATCTTGCCACGTACCATCACAACAAACGATTAGACGTTTCATACCTTCTCCCCTTTTAGACGGGCACCGAGACTAGAGCATGAGTCCCTAAATCTCAGTATCTGTATTGATCTATCTCAAGCGCAGGCCGTCTCTATGCGGAGATCTATAAAACTTCGCAAGATTACGTTCAGTTGAGCTAGGGGCGCGAGATCGGGTCGAGCTTCTGGCGCAGTTCGGTCTTAATTCGACTGAGGATATAGGTGTGGTCGAGTGAATTCAAAATTTCGGTTACCACGGTCTTTGGACCCTGCGGTCCCCAAGAGGCTCCATTGCTGAGATAGGTCTTGGTGACTTGACCAATGCTATAGGACGAGACGCCTGCCACTGCTGCCTGGGTCAGAGCGACCGATAAATAGGGCACCAATGATGCGCCTCCGGTAGCCGGTGCGGCGAGACCTAAAATTCCCTTCAGCGAACTAAGGCCAAAGGTGGCAAGCAGTTCACTAGCGCTGATGCCCCCCATAGCAACTGCAATATTCCGCAACAGGCCCACGGCTCCCTGCTGGGTCATGGAGATGCCGTAGAGCTTTGAAAGCGTCAAAATCATGGCAATGTCGATGACGGCGCTGCTGAGAATATCGACGAGGGTGATCGGGTTAAGTGCGATCGCAACCCCTTTAGTGATCACACTCTGCCAGATCACCTGATTGGCGCTCCGATCCCGAATGTCCATTTTGCGCTGCACCACCTGCCCATGAATGTCATCGGCGTAGAGTAACGTATTGAGGGCCACAATGGCTTTGCCTTCCCGGTCTAAAATCTCTAAAATCTTGAGTTTAAGATCTTCAACTTGGGGCGGTCCCGGTACCATCTCGGCCCCCAAGCTCCCGTCAGACCGCTGCACGGCTGTGGCAACGAGGGGGGCTGCCGCTGCCATCACAATTTCGTCTGGGGAAAGCAGCTCTCGAACGCGATCGTCGCGGATCTTTTCATAGATAAGCTGCCGATCTGCATCAGGGTACTGATCCACTTTATTGAACACCAGCAGCAGAGGCTTGCTGGCCTTTCTGAGACTCGATAACGCCTCATACTCAACCTTGGTTAAGTCCCCAGCAATCACGAACAAAATCAAATCAGCCTGCTGAGCCACCTCACGGGCTAACCGCTCCCGATCTTCACCGCCCACTTCATCAATGCCGGGGGTATCGATCAGCTCAACCTGTGATTGACCGCTGCCCGCCAAAACAACACGGACGAGATTATCTGTCTGGCTGTAAATATTCCAGCCCGTTTGCTGGGTGGTTTGGGTAACGCCATGGGTCGGACCTGTAGCAAAAATCGATTGGCCCACGAGGGCATTGAGTAATGAAGATTTTCCACGGCTCACTAGACCGAACACCGCGATATGGACAACCTGATTTTCGAGCTTGTCGAGCATTGCCTGCAGACTGGCAACCTCGGTTTCTAATCCCGCTTGCTCTCGTCTCGATAAATCTAGTTTTTTAAGCAGGGTCTGTAGCGATTCTTGGGCATGTTGATAGCCCAGATCAGACTGAATGCGCTCAAAGCTTTGAATGGCGTCATCTAAATCAGCTTCGAGCTGAGTCAAATCGGGCTGGTTCCATTGGGAATCGTCTGATGGAGAAAGAGGCATTCGTAAACGCTTATTGAAGCAAGATCAATGCAGACAAGTGAGCCAAGCTAACTCTAGCGTAGCGCTGGTTGCTGTCCTTTACGGGAATCACCCTTAGCC
>JBAUJD010000500.1:0-9158 GCA_049683515.1 Thermosynechococcaceae cyanobacterium
TTACTGCCGTATGTCGTTCGTGTTCAGCAGACGCAGACAACCCGTTGAAAATCCTTCCTTAACTAATAAACCAACCGCCTGAGTCGCAAACCCATGTCCCTGCTGGGAAGGCACAATTCCATACCCAATTTCAACGGAGCCAGTGGTGTCTGGTGGACTTTTGAAACCACCCATCCCAACAATTAATTGATCTACCACAATCAATCGAGGAGACCACCAAAAGCTATTTTCAGGATCTTGGCTCAACTGATCTACTACAAGCTCCAACAAGAAACGCGGTGCGATATCCTCACTGCCAGGCAGTAGAAATTCATCAATTTCAGAGCATTCAGATTGCTCAAGGAGCTTAGATAGCTGAGGTCTGGTGGCTTGGCTAAGAACTAACATAAATCATTCTGCAATCAAACTAACTAAACGATAAATGCTAGTGGACTATTTTGAATGAATGGGTAACTCCACAACGCCTTGGATTTGAACGCTAACTAATATACTCTCAGCTACCATCACAACCCGTAAGTCAAGCGGGCTAACAAGCAGATTATCCATGCGATAAGATGAGGCAAGTACCCGCTTACTCAGGAGAGTCAATCAATCCTGGATGATCCTCTGGGCGTGGACCAATCGGCCAGTGAAACCGACGCTCTTCTGGCTTCATGGGGCGATCGTTAATACTCGCTTCCCGCCGTCGCATCAGACCTGCTTCATCAAATTCCCAATTCTCATTGCCATAGGCGCGATACCATTGCCCCGCATCATCATGCCACTCATACTGAAAGCGAACCGAAATTCGGTTGTCGCCAAAGGCCCACAGTTCCTTCACGAGGCGATACTCTAATTCCTTCTCCCACTTGCGCTGCAAAAAGGCGCGGATTGCTTCCCGTCCCTGGAAAATCTCGGCTCGATTGCGCCAAAAGCTATCTTTGCTATACGCCATTGAAACCTTATCCGGATCGCGATTATTCCAGGCATTTTCGGCGGTGCGAACCTTCACTTTTGCGGTTTCTAGCGTGAACGGTGGTACAGGAGGCTTGGTTTCCATCTTCGAGAAATAAAGTGCAACATCGGTCAAGAGCAAAGAAGCTACGGCATCACGGAGCGGGAGGGCTATCTTTGCAATTCAACAGCTGAGCCATCTGGGCTTCGAGTTCACCGGCCTGGAGGATGCCAGACTTTACAGCGACCTTTTCCAGGGCCGTGACCCAGCATTGATAGTAATCCCATTCGGGGTCGTCGAGTTCGTGAGTGGCTTCCCATTCGCCGATGGTTTCAATGAGGGTTTGGCGAAACTCTTCCCATTCGTAATGGCCTTGCTTAGAAAGTGCGATCGCAACTCCAAAGGCCATCTTTTCCCAATCGCGATCAAAGTGCAGATGCCCATCCTGTCTGGGCGGAGCCTCTTCGGGAGACCCCATCAAACTGGTGGCTGCAAAATGCTCAAACTTCGTAAACATCCTAAGCTGCCTTTACGGTTGCAACACCCATCATCGCTTCTGGCGTCAGCAGAGCCGCTAACTGCTCTTCGCTCATGCCCTCCGTGCCTGCCGGACGCATGGGCAACACCCACCAGCGAATCTGGGCGCTGCTGTCCCAAACTTTAATCTGCACTGAGTCAGCAAGCTTGACGCCAAACTCAGAGAGAACCTTGCGAGGCTCTCGCACCACCCGCGCCCGGAAGGTGGGGTCTTTAAACCAGTAGGGCGGCAGTCCCAAGGTCGGCCAGGGATAGCAGGAGCAGAGGGTACAGACAATCACGTTATGCACCTCCGGGGTGTTTTCTGCAATTCGCATGTGTTCGCCTTCGGCCCCCGACATACCTTCAGGGAAATCTAGCTTTTCGCAGGCGGCATTGCAGTCTTTGAGCAGCAGTGCTTTAAACTCTGGGTCAACCCACGCTTTGGCAACAATTTTGGCTCCATTGAACGGCCCCATCTCGGTTTCAAAATAGCCAAGAATATTGTTAACGGTGTCGCCGGTAATGATGCCTTTTTCGATCAACAAAGACTCTAACGCTTTCACCTTTGCCGCGCTGAAGGTCTCGCGGTCAGCACCATACTTAAATCCTGGATAGTTGCTGGGCATGATGTTCTCCTTTAAGCCGCTTCGACATAAACTTCAAAAATGTCGTTGTAGTAAACGACGTTGGGTTCAGAGACTGACTTATCCCATAGGTCTTCTGGTTTGAAGGCCAGACTATAAACCGGCATGGGGGTACCGATGCCGTCTTCGGTCGGGAAGAAATAGGTAAATGCGCCCTCATAAACCTTGACCACTTCAGCGACGCGGCTCTTTAGGTTCCCTGGTAAGCGACTATGGGCACCGGGGGAGACGGTTTTGATTTTGACGCGATCGCCTACTTTGAATTTTGCGGGGGCGGGTTGCGATCGCATCGGCGAATCCCCTTCCCGTAGATACTTCTCCACTTGGGTATCGATTTTAGTATCGCCACCACTGGGCAGCGGCGCTTCTGATTTAGAACTATCGGCTAGGAACTCAGCGGTACGGGCGTCGAGTTCTTCTTGGGTAATGTAGCCTTCTTCCACGAAAAAGCCAGAAATACCACCGAGCCACTTCTCGTAATATCGCAGTCGAAAGTACTCGAAGGGGTGCATCCCTTCAGCGCCCTGACGGAGATGGCCCCAGGTCCAAAAGCTTTTGAACTTGGTAGGAACGTTACTAATGTCGTATTTAGGAAGCGAGGTATTGAGGTGGTTGCTGAGGGCCATCATAGCGGTGTGAATGCCAAAAATGCGCTTTTCCCAGGGTTGAACGAAGACCTCTGTTTCGGGGGTGATCGGGTCTAGCCCTTCTAGCCCGCCCAGATTGTGCTGTAGTTTCATCGGTGTGCCTTATCCTCAATCAAACGGTGTTTAAGCATGGGCGTAAGCCTGAGCAAAACAGTCTTGGAAGCCTGCCTGGAGTCCGGCTTCATCTAGATTTCTGCCAATGAAGACCAGTTCGTTTTTGCGAGTTTCACCGGGCCGCCAGGGTTGACCGGGCCTGCCATCGAGAGTCATGTGAACCCCCTGAAAGACAAAGCGCCGCTCGGCGTTATCGACATCTAAAATGCCTTTCATCCGAAAGATATCTGTGCCTTTGGCCTGGACAAGCTGATTGAGCCAGCGGTTGAGTTTATCGCTGTCTACGGTTCCGGTTTCTGTGATCGCAACAGAATAGACAGATTCATCATGTTCGTGGGCTTCTTCGTCTAGGAATTCTGGGTCAATACTGAGGGCGTTTTTAAGATCAAAGGCTTGGACACCGAGAATGGTTTCCAGTGGGATATCGCAATTTTGGGTTGGGTGGAGAGTTGCGATCGCATTCATTCCTCTCACTTTCATCTCCAGTTCTTCCAAATCTTCGGGAGACACTAAGTCAGTCTTGTTGAGCAACACCACATCAGCAAAGGCGATCTGCTCTTGAGCTTCGCTACTGTCCCAATGCTCTCCGATATATTTAGCATCGACGACAGTGACGACCGCATCTAACTGCGTTTGCCGCAGCATTGTTTCATCGACAAAAAACGATTGAATAACGGGAGCCGGATCGGCGAGTCCCGTGGTTTCAATGACGAGGTGATCAAAGCGATCGCACCGCGTCATCAAGTCACTAATCATGCGGATCAGGTCACCCCTGACGGTGCAGCAAATGCAGCCGTTGTTCATCTCTAGAATTTCTTCGTCAGCATTCATCACCAGTTGATGATCGATGCCGACTTCGCCAAACTCATTGACGATCACCGCGATTTTTTTGTCATGCTCCTCGGTGAGGATGCGATTAAGCAGCGTGGTTTTGCCTGCGCCTAAATAGCCAGTGAGAATCGTGACGGGGACTTTCTCTATCAATGCCATCTTATATTCGACTCCTTTCTTACGAGGTAATGAATCCAGCTCTAAACCATCTTCCACTAGTACCTTCATACTGCAACATACCGAGCAACGACTTGACTTGAAAGAACATTTGTACTATTGTTGTATGACTTGAAAGCAAGAGGACAGGCATGGAAATTACTATCTTTCAACGTGCATCTAGTGTTTTGATACTTACACTATTTTTGTTTGCTCCTGAAATCGCTAAGCTCCTGGAAGAAAAGTCAGCCCGGACAATAGCAATTACAGGCTTTTCAGCTCTGATTGCAACTCAACTTGATATTCGATATTTTGTCTCTAATTATCCCGGGCGTGCTATTAGTATTTTTGTTGTGTCTTTAGTTGCTTTTCTTGTTCTACTCAAGTACACAGATGTATTTAAGAATATAAAACCAAAAAAGAAAATTGCAAGTTTGAGAAGGAAAACCATCGTCAATATTAGCAGAGCACTGGGTTGGTTTCATGATTCTGGACCTGAGATATATTTAATAGAGATAAAGAAGGGAACCTTCTCCTTTGTATGGAATCATTTTCGAATACTGATAATGTCAATACTCCTTTTTGATCACTTTCTTCTTAAGTTTTTGACTGTATCTTTCTCGATTTTATTCCTGATTTCTGCAACAATTTATACTATTCTTAGCTTCAGTGAGTCTATTAAGAAACATCCGTTAAAAATATACTCGGGTGCTGTTCTCGCTCCTCTTGCTCTGTATTCTGTCAGCTATTTGATATTTAGTTATGCAGGCGTTAAGCCACCCTTCTTAGAAGATCAACTTCTTGTATGGTTTCTGGGTCTGGATGCCTCTAATTGGCTGAACTCTACTATCAAGCTTGCTGTCTTTACTAGCACGTATTTTCTACTTCTAGTCTTGTTTTGGACCTTTTTCTCTTTAACCGGAGAATTCACACTTAAAAAATTCCTCGCCGTGGTGAAATCTATATTGATGAAACTTCCTATCTTTTCTCGGTATAAAAAGAAAGCAGAACGAAGACAGGCTCTTGATCAGGGTTCTGGTATCTAGTCAATTTTCTCCTATGACGAATGTTGCAGTATACCTAGACTGTACTGACTCGAAATCCAATAGTCCGATTCAGTGATATTTCGGCATATCCTGATCGGCTCGCCGATCTCACTTTGGCAGGAGTATCCAACCAGCCCCCGCCTCGAATGGCACGCATTTGAGGCCGTTGAGCTACTCCACCGTTAGAGGCCCGTCGATAATCACGGGACCAGCGATCTGCGCACCATTCCCAGACGTTGCCGTGCATATCGTAGAGGCCAAAGGCATTGGGCGAGAAGTGTCCCACCGGTAACGTGGATTGACGATATTCGCCTGCTTTTTCCGCTCGATAGGTGGTGGTGCCAATGTAGTCCGCTAACTGACTGGTAATGGTTTCCCCGGTGTGAAAGGGCGTTTGGGTTCCGGCGCGACAGGCATATTCCCATTGGGCTTCGCTGGGGAGTTGATACTGGCGACCGGTGTGTTTAGAGATGCGATCGCAAAACTCCACCGCCTCTAACCAAGACACACTCTCCACTGGCCGATCTTGCCCTCGAAAATGAGACGGGTCTGGATCAAGGTCGCGCTTTACCTTGGGCAGTGCTGCCACCGCCGCCCACTGTGCCTGAGTAATGGGATGTTTGCTGATAAAGAAAGAGGGGAGTTTAACCCGATGACGGGGCAGGTCATACCCTTGGGCCTCTGTCTCGGATTTGGATGCCCCCATTGTGAATTTGCCGGATGCGATCGCAACCATCTCTAGCGGCTCGGCACCCTCCACAGACTCTGGGAAAAACTTGGCTTGGTGCCTTTGACGCTGCTGGACGGCTCCGGTTTTATCAACCGTATCAACATCAAACTCAAAGGTCTCTAATCCGAGAGAATTCTGACGACTGGGTTGAATCAGAGCTAATGTACGATCTTGAACCGCTAGCGCTACACCCGCACTACCCACATACTGTAGAAATTTTCTCCGCTTCATACCTCCAGTCAGCTCCTCAGTTTCGATCATCACATGCGAACACTTTAAAGACATCTCAATCACAGAGGCTTTCAAGATTTGAATACCCTCAAAATGCTCTGAGAACATTACCAATCTGTAGACTGTTGAGGTGCTTCATTAACTAGTAAATCGGAAGAGTAGATTAGATATTGTATTTTTGAATACAATTCAAAAGACATGTATTAAATTACAAGTAATCAAGTAATACTGTGATACTCACATTCAATTTAGAATGGACAACAACACCATTGAAGTTATCAATTCATATAATTAAAATTCAGAGAAGTGAGCTTCCTATAAGTGAATATCATATTAAAGACAACGAAGTCGTCTTTATTCCTTCATTACATACTTTAATAAATTTCCCTTGATGCTCATGGTTGGTTCCAGTCACCTCCGAAGTCTCTCTATTCAAATGTATAAATTGAAACCCAAAGGGTAAAAGAGATAAAGAGATCTGACAATTCTAGAAATTTCACGCTCAAGCCTTGCCAAAGGGACTTGAGCCGCATTGATAGCAATGATATATTGCTCTTCTGAACTAACCAAGTTTTTGTCTCTGTAGCGCTTGTATTGTTTAATTTTTCCGGCAAATGCATTCAATAATCGAAGTTTGATTTGGTTGTCAGGGACAGATCTTACAGTACCAATTTCTACTTCTTGAACAGCATCAATTCCTTGACCTGGGGCTGCTGTTACAGCTTCCATCCATACTTTTGATCCATCATCAGCTTTAATACAAAGGTCTGGACCATCTCGACCGCTGCTATCTTGCAGGTTCAAACCTGCCTCAAGCAAAGATGCCGCCAAATAAATTTCCCAGAAGTGCTGATGAAACTGATCTGGCAACTCTTTCAGAATATCTGAGTCAAGGTATTTATGTGTCTTTCCCCAAAGCTCTTCAACAAATATCTTGGCTTTTTCGCCGTGCGCGCTTCTGGTTTAAGGAGTCGAAGTATTGGCATCTAGTGTTGAATAGTTTCGTAATGTCAGCCATTGTCTCCTTATACGGAAACCCAGCCACCACCGCACTGCGTTTCCCGAGCGCTACATGTCGGGTAACAGATTTAAAGGACCAGGCCGCCCCAAACTCCATTCCGCATGCCACTCCAAGATAATCGATGGCTCCCGCGCATATTCGGAGCACCTTAAACGCATCGAGCGCAATCATCGCGTCGGGCGGGTTTAGCTTCGTTAGCGGAACCTTTGACTTCCAGCGATTTTTGTTGTTTCCAGACCCATACTCAACATCTACCGTTTCGAATAGAGTCTTGTGAATTGTTTTCCCATCTGATTCTGTCGTTTCCTTCGTTCCGGCGACTTCCTGGAGTAGCAACGTCTTTTCTTCAATGTATCCGTGGCAGAGGCAATTTCTATAGTCTCTTATTTCTCGAAGACGGCCCTGCAAGTCAGCGGTGTTTTCTATGACGTTAATCGACTCAATTAGATGTCTGAATTTGGTGAGTACGTCCTGATCTTGTAATGCTTGAACAAATTTCGTCTCCAATACCGTCCGATTTTTTATTTCACGAAAGAAGGGATTACCGGGCTTCTTGTACCGATAGAACAGGATGAAGTTTACGGCGTGTTCAAAAGCGCAAAAACTATGAATGGCACTTGAAATTGCATAGCGGTGACCCTTCTCTCTTTCGAATAGAATCGGGCTTTGCATGTTGCTTTCCACAGACACGAATAGAAGCTCGAGAGCTTGCGACAAATGCTCGGCCACGCCGTGCGTTACCGTTTCGAGAATCTCGACTTCAAGTCCATTCGGATTTTGTGCTTGCATAGTTCGAAGCGTTTCACGTAAAAGCTAACTACCTATTATACGGAACTAATCCCGCTAAACGGTCTTAGCCGGTTCATATACGGATGATATTCCGTATATCATCCCGATTCAAGTGTTTATACGGAAAACGAGATCAAAACCCCATATATAGCTCTTCAGGCTTAAAGTAGCAGCTTCACCATTACGTTTTACTGTAGAGTTTATGTATTGTGGAATTTTGTTGAGCAAGCTTATAAACTTGTTGACAACTTTTCGTGAATTGAGAATGTTTTTATCTTCAAGGCAGAGTGATTTCAATGCATTAGCTGAGTCAATAATCAAGATCTCAATCTTATCTAAGCTTTCATAATAACAACCTCCTTTAGCACTTGGAGCTATCATCACATCAATATCATCAAGTGGTCTTTTTTTAGTACACCTAGCAAACGAACCCAAAAAAATATCTTTTTCTGAATACAGTCCTGGAAAGCTTTTATCTTTATCTGGAAACGAATGAATCTGGGATAATAGCCAATCTCGACTTTTTCTAGCTGATTGAGTTTCATCAGGATCTAGATTGACAGGATCAGTCAAGAAAAGATCGAAAGCTTCGTTAACCGTCTTTACCATTGTTCTCAGAATATGTGGGCACCCAAAAACGCCACATATAGCGCCTGAAAATCTTGCCTAGCACCATCTGTGGATCTCTGAGATCATATCCCAAGAAAGAGTATATGTGTACTATTTATATGTAGGGATAACCGTACTGAGTAGTACTGCTAGAATAATTACTCGGATGAAAGCCGATTATTGCAGTCTGATGCAATATCGGGCACCTTAGCTAAAACCGACTCATAAGCTGTTCGACTACCTCGACTCGCCATCTCTTCAAGATATGTCTCAGTCGTCAACGCTGAAATCTTCTCAGCCACAGCTGTTGCAATAAATTGATCGACAGAAATACCATCTTGCTCAGCAAGTATCTGTAAGCTCTTATAGAGCGATGCTGGAAGTTGGACGCTGAGGCTACTCATGGTTGCACCCCAAGGGATTGCAAGAATTGACTAGGGCTGATGGTTCGCAACCCAAACTTTTCGATACCGCCAAAGTCACGGGCATTGTATGTTACTACGCTATCACATCCAGCTTTGACCGCCAGTTCCAGCACCATATCGTCTCCAGGGTCAGATAAAAAAGGTCTCCACAGGAAGAAAATACGATGATGAGTTGCCACTGAGCAATGGAACTCAAGTACCGCTTCAACATCGTCTGCAGTGATGTAGAGATTAGATAATTCTCGGAGCAAAACCTCTCGATACTCAAGCACCAGCGGCACAGACAGATGAATATCAAAGCGCCCTGTTCCCACTAAAGTTAGGATCTGAAAAGCACTGCCACGTTTTGAGCGTAGACCAGCAATGAGAACATTTGTGTCAAGAATAACCTGTGGGACAGCCATCTCAGCATGATACGTGTTCCTTGCTACGAATTAAACATACCTGAAGACCGCATAAATT
>JBAUJD010000501.1:0-2827 GCA_049683515.1 Thermosynechococcaceae cyanobacterium
GTTTCAGGGGTGTCTTCTAAGCTAGGGACGTTTGCCAAACCCTGCACTGTAATCCTTAAGTTTATGGCTAATGCCCCCGTCGATATTGCGGTGACGACCCCGCGTGAGCGCCCTCGGCTGAGCCTCCCGGCTTGGCTTGTCCTCATTTGTATTATCTCCTTTACCGTTTTAATCTCAGCAGGCGCAGCCATTTATAAAAATGCGCCCCCCATCCCTACTGAGATCGTGTCCCCGCAGCAGCAGGTGATTCTCACCCAAGAGAATATTCAAACGGGGCAAGAAACCTATCTCGCCCGTGGCGGACAACATATCGGCAGCGTTTGGGGCCACGGCAGCTACCTCGCCCCTGACTGGACGGCGGATGTATTGCACCGCTGGGGTTTAGCGACGGCGGGAGTGCTGCAGGGCGGCAATCCTGACTTTAGCCAAGCCGATTTAGAGGCGTTGCCTGAAATAGATCGCGCCCAGTTGCAGGTCAGAGTTCGGCAAGATTTTAAAACCAATCGCTATGATGCCACTACTGAAGCGTTAACGCTGACGGCGGCTCAAACCGAGGGGCTTGAGCAGGTGTTTGCCGATTACAAAACTCTGCTGTCCCAAGGCTCGACCATTCATTCGATCCCCAGCGGTTGGTTCACCGATGAGGGGCAAATTCGGGATGTGACGGCGTTCTTTAGCTGGACGGCTTGGGCGGCATCGGCCAATCGCCCCAATGCGCCGTTTTCGTATACCGCTAACTTTCCCCATGATGATTTGATTGGCAACCAGGCTCCGGCCCAGTTTTTGATCTGGTCGATTGTGTCGGTGATTGTCTTGATTGCGGCGATCGCACTATTCCTCTTCATCTACCTCACCCAAGAAGATGCCGAGGAGGTACAAACCGTTGCCGCCCGTCCCGCCATTCGGATTGCAACCCCCAGCCAAAAAGTGACCACCCTCTTTTTTGGCGTCGCCATGACTCTATTTCTCGTCCAGATTTTGATGGGGATGGTGACGGCTCATTATGCCGTCGAGGGCGATGGCTTCTATGGGGTGCCGCTCCAGCAATATCTACCCTATGCTGCTTCTCGGACCTGGCATTTGCAAATCGCTGTATTTTGGATTGCCACCTGCTGGCTGGCGGCGGGTCTGTATTTTGGTCCCCGGTTTGGTAAACATGAACCCAAGTTCCAAGCCTGGGGTAATGGGGTGCTACTGGCGGCCCTCACCGTAGTCGTGGTCGGTTCGCTGATTGGTTCCTGGGCCGGAGTTCAGGGCTTACTGGGGGACAAAAGCTTTTGGTTTGGACATCAGGGCTATGAATATGTCGAACTCGGTCGTCTGTGGCAGCTCTTGCTGATTGGCGGCATGGTGTTTTGGCTGTGGCTCATGTACCGCGCCCTTAAGCCTGCTCTCAAAGCCGAAGGCAGCAAGACCGGACTTAACCACTTTTTCATGTACAGCGCCATTACGATTCCGCTGTTCTATTCGGCAGGGTTGATGTACAGCAACCAGACACCCCTCAGCATTGCCGAATACTGGCGCTGGTGGGTGGTGCATCTGTGGGTAGAAGGCTTCTTTGAGGTGTTTGCAACGGTTGCGATCGCATATCTGTGCAGCGAACTCGGTTTCCTAAAGCGGTCCACCGCGCTACGGGCCACTTACCTAACCACTATTCTTTATCTGGGCAGCGGCGTCATTGGCACGCTCCATCATCTCTACTTTGCCGGAACGCCCGTATTCATTACCGCAATGGGGTCAGTGGCGTCTGCCCTCGAAGTGGTTCCCCTGACGCTGATTGGGTTTGAAGTGGTGAAATCTCTGAAGCTCTCCCAAGAGGCCCAAGGGTTTTACCGACTACCCCTCAAGTTCTTCCTTGCCACTTGCTTTTGGAACCTGGTGGGCGCAGGCGTCTTCGGATTTTTGATTAACCCACCCATTGTTCTGTACTACTCTCAGGGACTGAACACGACCCCCATCCATGCTCACTCTGCCCTCTATGGGGTGTATGGATCACTTGCGATCGCACTGATGCTGTTTGCCCTGCGAGAAATCACCCCTGATCGTGCCTGGGACGAGAAGAACTTCAACTTCTCTTTCTGGTGGATTAACGGCGGACTGGTGATGATGATGGTTTGCGGTCTGATGCCCAACGGCTTCTATCAACTGGTGCAGTCGGTGAATCATGGCACTTGGTACGCCCGTAGTGCCGAGGTGATTGGCTCACCTTGGATGCAGTGGACTGTCTGGCTCAGGATTCCGGGGGATATTGTTTTCTCCGTCGGGGCGCTGATTTTGGTGGTGTCCGTGGTCCGGGCAATTATCGCCATTTTTCGGCAGCCCACCCAGGCGCAGCCCTCTGAATGGGCGATGGCAGAAACGCCAGACCCATAACAATGCTTAACAGCGTTTCCCTTTTCATTTTGTCCACAACAATTCAGGAAAAATATGGCAACTTTATTTGACAAGCTTGGTGGCGCAGCCGCCGTTGATGTCGCAGTGGACAAGTTCTACGTGCGCGTTTTGCAAGATGAGCGCATCAAGCACTTTTTTGCGGATACCGACATGGTGAAGCAACGAGCGCACCAAAAAGCCTTTCTCACCTATGCCTTTGGCGGCACCGATAAGTACGACGGTCACATGATGCGCGAAGCCCACCAAGAACTCGTGGCAAATCAGGGCTTAAACGGTGAGCATTTTGACGCCGTTGCCGAGAATCTAATGACTACCCTCAAAGAAATGGGTGTCTCAGACGATCTTTTGGCCGAAGTGGCGGCAGTGGCAGCAGCCCCTCAACATAAAAAAGATGTCTTGAATCAGTAAAACTCAATTTGCAATGCCCATACAG
>JBAUJD010000502.1:0-4818 GCA_049683515.1 Thermosynechococcaceae cyanobacterium
GGACTATGGGGACTTTTTGGTCTTGCCCAGACGCTTCAGAACGAATCAGGTTTAATGACGGCAGTAACGGCAGGAATTATGCTCCGGGTAGCCTCTGTGCCCGAAGAACGGCTGTTGCGTCGGTTCAAGAACCAACTCAGCATTCTCGCCATCTCAGTGCTGTTTATCCTTCTATCCGCTGATTTATCCGTTGCCAGTATCTTTGCGCTGGGACCCGGGGGCTTCTTAACCGTGATCACCCTCATGGTGGTGGTGCGTCCCATCAATATTATTGTGTCTACCTGGAATAGTGACCTAAACTGGCGGCAAAAGGCTTTTCTCTCTTGGGTTGCCCCTCGGGGCATCGTGGCAGCCTCGGTGGCATCGCTGTTCTCTATTTCGTTGACTCAGCAGGGCATTAACGGGGGAGATGCCATCAAAGCGTTGGTTTTTCTAACCATTATTTTGACGGTCTTTGTTCAGGGGCTGACTGCTCGATGGGTCGCTGATTGGCTGGGAGTCCGTTCTGATCAGGCCAGCGGGGCGATGATTGTGGGCTGCAATGCCTTCGGACGCCAGTTGGCTCACCTGCTTAAAAATCGAGGCGAAGATGTGGTCATGATCGATGCGAACCCTGATCACTGCCAACAGGCCCGTGCTGAGAACTTTCAGGTTTTTCAGACCAGTGCCTTAGATATGGAGGCGCTCAATAGTGCTGGCGTTTCTTCCTTCGGTACCTTCTTAACGGTGACCAGTAATCTAGAGGTCAACTCTGTGCTAGCGGAGCGGGTGAATGAAGAATTTCATCCGCCTCGGGTGTTAGCCGCTTTCCCATCAACGATCGCGCCAACAACCGGGGCCGACAATATGCCGACCAGTCCTGAGATTAAGCGAGCTTTCTCACCAAAGCTCTCCATTAAAAAGTGGAACAAATATTTGGCTGATGGTGAAGTCAAAGTGAATGAAATGGTATTAGACGAAGATAATGTCAAGTGCCAGCGTCAGCGCGACCATCTCAGAGCGCTTGCCAAGGCGGGAACCTTAATCCCCATGATCGTGGAACGGCAGGAGCAAGTTAGGGTTGCCAAGGCCACTGAAGATTGGCAACCGGGCGATCGCATTATCTATCTTCTGCACATCCCGAAGCTAAGAAGGCCAGTCCAAACAAGCGCTTAGACAGCAGGGCCGGGGAGAGAAAGCGACAAATCTAAGCGGGCGTCTTTTGTAGATCAGCCCGTTCTTCAGCAACAATTGCGCCTTCAACGGGGCAAACCTGAAGACAGATGCCACAGTCAATACAGGTTGCAAAATCAATCCAGTACCAGTCAGTGCCCTTGGTATTTTTACCGGGACCATCATGGATACAGCCTACGGGGCAAGCATCGACACAATCTGCAACACCCTCACAAACATCGGTGACAATGGTATGGGCCATTCTTTTCTTCTCCAGCGGGAATGCAGTCTGCTCTTTTTAGGGTAACAGGATACCGAAAAAAGGTTGATGAGACTGCAGCCTTAACTATCGCGTCTGTGGATCATTCAATGGTCTAATTAAAAGCAGTTTCACTGAATGCTGTAGAACCGCATGCTTAGTTCCGCCACCATTGAAGTCCGGGTTCCTGCGACAACGGCCAATATTGGTCCTGGGTTTGACTGTCTTGGAGCCGCGTTAACCCGCTATAACCGCTTCCGATTTACGATGCTCACAGATGAGTTTTCCGTCCCTTCTCCTCACATTCAGGTACTCGGTGCAGAGGCGTCAGGGGTAACCACGGACAAAGATAATCTGGTGTACAAGGCATTTGCGTCCTATTTTCAGCAGCGTCAGCAGGCCGTTCCCAGTATCAAGATTCAGATTGAGTTAGGGTTGCCCCTTGCTCGTGGCCTAGGGAGTTCAGCGACCGCGATTGTGGCAGGCTTGATGGGGGCTAATGAGTTATCGGGCGCTCCCCTCAGTAAGGCGGAGCTTCTCCTGCAAGCGATCGCACTAGAGGGACACCCCGATAATGTGGCACCGGCTATGTTGGGAGGGTGTCAACTCGCTGCTCAAGATCAAAGCACTCAGGAATGGACTCTTTGTAAGGTGAACTGGGTGCCTGAGATTGTGCCCATTGTGGCGATTCCTAATTTTGAGCTATTGACCCAGACGGCTCGCCAGGTTCTGCCGAAGGATTGTAGCTATGCGATCGCAATTTTCAACACCGCGCACCTGGGTTTGTTAATTAAGGGACTAGAAACAGGGCGGGCCGACTGGCTGCGGGCAGCTCTTCAAGATCAGCTCCATCAACCCCATCGACTGGCTTTGATCCCTGGATATGCGGCGGTGACTCAGGCCGCATCTGAGGCTGGAGCCTATGGTGTGGTGATTAGTGGAGCAGGGCCGACGCTGTTGGCTTTGGGGCCTGTGGAGAGGGGAGATGCGATCGCAACCGCCATGAACACAGCATGGTCCCAGGAACTAGAGGTTGAAACGACAACCTTAGCGCTTGATTTGGATGGTGCGATCGCTGTCAAGATTGATGCTTAGCCATGATGCCATTGTCACTATCAAGTGGATGATTTTTTGAGCAGACTTTTGGCGACTCATTGATAGGTTCCAGAGATTTGCTCAAGGACGGCGATCGCTTCTGCATGGGTAAGGACAGTGGGCAAATATCGAGACTGTTTGGCACGTACTGCATCGATTTTACCGTCTAGTTCTTGGTGGAAGACATGACGACAGAGAAATATCAAGGCACTAAGCGCTTGATTTTGCGTAGAGGCTACGACCTTTTTTTGGACCGCAAGATGGGTCAAAAAGGCTTCGATTTCGGGCGTACCCATATCCTTCGAGTGACGCTTTTTATGAAAGACAATAAAGCGATAAACCCAGTCTACATAGGTTTGTTCAGTACGGTAGGAATAGTGCTTGAGGCGAATAACGTCGCGCAACTGCTCCAGGATCTTTTTGGGTCGCTCAATCATTGGAAAGCCTAAAGTCAAAGTAAAGGTGTTGACATAAATCATAAAAAAGGCTAAAGAACGAGGCATCCAAAAAGCTACTGAACTTATTCATCTAAATCGCTCATTTAGCGATATAGGTGGACTAGTATCCGTCAATAGTCAGGACACTTTTTTAGAAGCTGGATAACCGTCCCTCTAGGGGTGCGGTATACCAAGGATCATTTACTCAAAGTCAGGTCTGACCCTGAGTTGCATTTAATTCGATATTTTCTACACTTCATATGCTGAAAGGCTTATAGCTACGTTCCGAAAACTGTCCGGAGTATTGATCCGTCCATCTGCCCAAAAAGGTCATTTAGATGGACGCTTTCCGCCTATATGACAAAAAAGACCATATAGACGGATTGAATCTGCCTATATGACAAGATTCACGATATGGATGGACAATTATCGGCCTATATGCCAAATTGGGTGATATAGGTGGATAACAGTCCGCCTATATTGCTTATCAAGCTAAATGGGTGAATGTTGTCCGTCTATTTAGAGTTAGACCGACTTTTGGGAAGCTTACTCAGAAGTATTACCCAGCAACCGTCACAAGGTTGTTGGCAAAGAGACAGGAAAGACTAGCTACATTGAGAGGATCAACAATACCTTGCGTCAGAGAATCGGAAGGTTAGTTCGGAAGACTTTATCTTTTTCTAAGAAGTTAGAGAATCATATTGGGGCTATCTAGTACTTCATATACAGCGGATAGCTCAAGCACTAAACACAGAAGAAACTCTACAACGCTTTTGAATATAGAAATGTATCTAATAGACGTGCAAACCGCTGTATCATTACAAAGAATTGCTTTGCGCTTAAACATTACATTGCATCACTACCCACTTACTTCAATACGTCTGGTGGTTGAATGTGGAGCCCATTGCTATAGTCCTCCCATACTTTAAATAGTAGTCTGCGCCTTTCATCAGACGCATCACTATAAGCTGTAATCTCTTCTTGCAACAACTTTTTAACTAAAGGAAGTTTGGCAAGACTCAACAATTCTTTCAACTCTGACTCCGAAAAACTAGCCACTAGTCGGGCAAGGTATTTATCCTCAATTTTGCCCCATCCAGCTTCTTGTTCTAAAATCGGCAGAAGCCATCTCCTCAGCTTAGAATCGCGCGACGAAGGAGGAGAAGGAGGAGGAGGAAATACCATATCAATACTATTACTAAGATACAGATTATATTTTGCCGAAATCCCTGATTCTAACAGAACTGCTCTGGCTAATTCTGGCTTAGTTTGAGCTGTAATAACCTGAGAATTCGCCACACATCCGATTAGCAAGATGCATCCCAGCAGAAAGGCTAAAAATCTCGACTTAACCTTGATCATCTAAACCTCCAGTTGGGATCAAAAACTTTTTGGAACTCAGGATCTTGCAAGAATTCAGATCCTAGTGTAACTCTTAATAATCAAACCACGATCCCAATTTGACTACTTAAGTCGATCAAAATGCCTAAAATGAGACAAACCTCTTTGAATGTAGGCTGTCACTGATTTGACACAACTTAAAAATTAGCGGTGAACAGAATTGATCGATACCGGCGAATTCAGGGAATTATGCCGTTCGGGCCTTTGTAGAACTGTCGAGAAAATGCTTGAAAAAAGTGTTGGTTAATTAGCAAAAACTGTCTAAAACGTCGTTGGAGCGGCGAACGAAAGATCTCGGTTACGTAGCCAAGTATACCAATCCTAGCTGATAGCAGAGAAAGCATCATAAGTTTTCAGGTTAGGCATTGTGAACAGTCGATAGTTGATAAATAGCTCAAATAATCGCTTGGTGGATTTGAAGGCTCGACAGCATTGATGCATCTGCTTGAGGATTGCCTTTGCCTGCCCCCAAAT